>CACJWU010000004.1 GCA_902597215.1 uncultured Pelagibacteraceae bacterium
CTGACAATATCATTGTCTATCAAACCTATAGTACCAATACCAGCTCTTACTAGATTTTCTGCAGCAGGGCATCCTAAACCACCTAATCCAACCATTAAAACTTTGGAGGACATAATTTTTTTTTGTCCTTTAGCACCTATATTTTTTAAAACTAATTGTCTTGAAAATCTTTCTATTAGAGATTTATTTAAACCATTTTTCATTTACCAGTAGATCCAAACCCCCTTTCACCTCTTATAGACTCTGGAAGTTCTTTTACTTCCTCTAATTCCATTTTTATAATTGGAGTTAATACCATTTGAGCAACTCTATCTTTGTTGTTAATTATAAATTTTTTACTTCCATGATTAAATAAAATGATTTTAATTTCTCCTCTATAATCACTATCAATAGTTCCTGGCGTATTTAAAACACTAATATTATTTTTTGCTGCTAAGCCAGATCTTGGTCTAATTTGAATTTCATAATCTTTAGGGAATGCAACTGACAAGCCTGTTGGAACAAGACAAGACTTGCCTGGTTCTAAATTAATTGTATTTTCTATAAAAGCCATTAAATCCATACCAGATGCTCCATTTGTTTTGTATGTGGGTAATTCAACACTAGGATTTAATTTTTTGATTAAAACTTTAATCATTAATTTAAATGATTAATAATTTTTTCTGTGATTTCATCTGAAATTTCAAATTTAGATTTGTATTTGAGTTTTTCAGAAATATTGTTTTTATAAAAAATTGATACTTCATTAAAATCTGAGTCAAATCCAATTTTTTTATTTGATACATCGTTTGCAACTATCCAGTCACAATTTTTTTCAACAAGTTTTTGAGTGGCATATTTTTCTAAATTTTTAGTTTCTGCAGCAAATCCAATTACAAGCTTAGGTCTCAAAGAGTTGTGATTAGAAATATAATTTAGAATATCTACATTTTTTTCTAATTCTAAATTTAGATTATCTTGTTTTTTAATTTTTTCTTTATAAATGTTTTTTACCTTATAATCACTTACGGCTGCAGAAAATATTGCAACATCAGCAGGCAAGTTTTTAAGCGTTATTTGAAACATTTCTTCAGCAGTCTCAACTTTAATTAAACGAATGTTATCATTTATTTCCAAATTTGTTGGTCCAGAAATCAAGGTTGTATCAAAACCTTTATTTGATAAGGATTTTGCGATCTCATATCCTTGTTTTCCACTTGATTTATTAGTAATAAATCTTACTGGATCTATGTATTCATTAGTGGGTCCTGCAGTTACTATTGCTTTTAACCTATTGTTTTTTTTTAAACTTTTAAAATAGTTTTCCAGTTCATCTACTATTTTTATTGGTTCAGACATTTTTCCTTCGCCGTATTCACCACATGCCATATCTCCTATTTCAGGGCCAATTAATTTATAGTTATAAGTTTTTAGTTTTGCTGTATTTTGTTTAGTAGATTGATGATCCCACATTCTTACATTCATTGCAGGAGCAATAAAAATTTTTTTGTTTGAGGCAAGAGCAACAGTAGATGCTAGATCGTCAGAATTTCCATTTGCAAGTTTAGATATTGTATTAGCCGTTGCAGGAGCAATTAAAATTAAATCTGCCCATCTAGAAAGACTAATATGATCCATTTCTGCTTCATTTTCATTATCAAAAAGATCTTGATAAACCTTTGATTTAGATAATGAAGAAATTGACAGAGGTGTAACAAATTTAGCTCCACTTTTGGTAATAATGGTTTTAATGATTACCCCCTTTTTTTTTAGAAGTCTAATTACTTCAAGGCTTTTGTAAGCAGCTACACCACCACAAATGATTAATAAAATTTTTTTATCTTTTAAATTGTTCATTAAGTAAATTAAAATACCAATAGACCAAAAATTACAAGGATTAATATCCCAATAATAGATTGATTTCTAAAAGCAGTCATTTCTGATTTTTGTGTGTTTAAAGCTGAGTAAGAATTAGAATTTTGAGGTATTTGTCCACTAGCTAAATAAGTTAGAGCTTGATTTGCCTTATCCATTATTTCAGGAAATTCTGGCAATCTTTTAATCACCTCTGATGTATTTTGAAGTGTTTCATTGAACTTGGTCATAGGATCTTTTGTTTCCTTAAGCCAATTTTCAAGAACAGGTTTTGAAGTTGTCCAAATATTAGTATCAGGATTTAATTTTCTTGCTACACCTTCCACAACAACCATTGTTTTTTGTAACATAAGAAGCTGAGGTTGAGTTTGCATGTTAAATTTTTCAGTTACATCAAATAATTGTTTTAATAGTTTTCCCCCAGAAATATCTTTGACAGCTTGACCAAAAATAGGCTCTCCGATTGAGCGTAAAGCTTGTGCTAAGTCATCAATTGGAACTTCTTTAGGAACAAGACCTGCAACTAAGTGCACTTCTGCTACTTTCCGATAATCTCTTTGAATAAATCCAAATAAAATCTCTGCTAAAAATCTTTTACTCATTTTATCTAGTCTTCCCATAATGCCAAAATCAATTGGTACTATTTGACCATCATTATCAATAAATATATTTCCTTGGTGCATATCGGCATGAAAGAAACCATCTCTTACAGCGTGTCTTAAAAAATTTTGAATTATATCCTCAGCTATTTTTTTTGTATTGAAGTTTTTATCTTTAAGTTTTTTTGTCTCTCTAATTGATATTCCATCTATCCAATCAAGTGTCATTACATTTTCGCTAGTATAATTCCAATATATTTGAGGAACTCTAAACCCAGTATCATTTTTGGTATTTTCCGAGTATTCATTTGCTGCTGCAGCTTCAAATCTCAAATCCATTTCAAGATTAGTAATTTCTTTGAGTAAAAATACAACTTCTACCAACTTAAGCCTTTTTGTTTTTTTTATAAAAGACTCAATCAAAAAAGCAAAAAGCATCATTGCATCAATTTCCTCATTAAATATTTTTTTGATATTTGGTCTAAGAATTTTAATTGCCACATCTTTAATTGTCCCATTATCATTAATTTGGGCTTTATGGACTTGAGCTATTGAGGCAGCAGCAACAGGTTCGCTAAGATTTATTATTGAATTGTAGGTTGTATCACCCAAATCGTTTTTAATTATTTCTTTTGCTTGAAATATTGAAAAGGGAGGCAATTTATCTTGAAGGTTTTCAAGTTTTTTTGAAAGTTCTTCACCAATTATATCTGGTCTTGTCGCTAAAAATTGGCCTAGTTTTATAAAAGTTGTTCCCATAGACTCCAATGATCTTGATAATCTTTCACCTTCATCTTTGTTAATTTCAGTTTCTTTTTTTTTATTAAAAGAAAAAGAAAGAATATTAAAAAGGACTTTAATTGATGTTGGTGGCTTTTGAAATTTTGATACGATATTTAAAATATCAGATTGAGCAACTTTTCTTCCAAGTTTAAATAAAGTAATGAATTTTTTTATCATTAAAATTTCCAACCACTGTGAATAGATACTATTCCACCAGATAAGTTTCTATAATCACACTTATAGAAACCACTTTCCTTCATCAAATCAATAAGCTCTTCTTGATTGATAAAATCCTTAATACTTTTTATCAAATACTCATATGGACCTTTTTTACCTACAACAATTTTTCCAATGACAGGTATAAGCTTTGAATAATTATTATATATATAATTTAAACCTGTATTTTGTATTTTTGAAAACTCAAGGCATAGAAAACGACCCCCAGGCTTGAGAACCCGGTTGGCTTCCTTTAATACTTTTTTAATATTAAAGGTATTCCTCAAACCAAAACTGATTACATAAAAATCAAAACTATCTTTTTTTAACGGTAAGTTTTCAGCAGAAGATATTACCCATTCGATATTTTTAAATTCATTTAACTTTTCTTTACCTTTATCAATCATTCCTTTGTTAGGATCAACACATGTAACTTTTGCTTTTGATTTGACAGAATTTAAAAAAAGTTTAGCAATATCTCCTGTACCACATGCAACATCTACTAAAGTTTGATTAGCTGTTGCATTCATCATATTAATGAGATTTTTCTTCCAATATCGATGTGTGCCTAATGAAATTATATCATTCATAAGGTCATATTGATCATAAACTTGATCAAAGACGCTCTGCACTAACCCTTTTTTATTTTGAAGATATTGTTGCATAAAAGTAATTATATATTCAATATAGTATTAAATGCCAGAATTACCAGAAGTAGAAATAGTAAGACAGACACTTAATAATAAAATTAAACAAAAAACTGTCAAAAAGGTAATTGTTAAAAACAGCAATCTAAGATTTAAAGTACCTTCAAAATTTTCAAAAATTCTCAAAAATCAAAAAATATTAAAAGTATGTAGATTTTCAAAATACTTATTAATATATCTATCAAATGAAAATATTTGTTTAGTTCATCTCGGGATGTCAGGTACTATTCATATTGTTAATTTTAAAAAAAAAAATTTATTTACAAATGCAAGTTTTTATAATTATCCAAATTTACCTAGTAAACATAATCATATAGAAATTTTTTTTGATAATTTTAAGATAGTTTACAATGATCCAAGAAGATTTGGTTATTTTGAAATAATAAAAAATAAAATTTATTTAAAAAAAAGATTTTCTTATTTTGGACCTGAACCTTCCAGTCCTGAATTTAATGTTAATTACGTAAGTTCATATTTAAAAAAAAAGGAAAAAAATATAAAGAATTTTTTGTTAGATCAAAAGTTTATTTCTGGGATTGGTAATATTTATGCAAGTGAAATTTTATATTTATGTAGAATCAGACCGGATAGAAAAGGAAAATTTTTTAATAAAAATGATTGTGCAAATTTAATAAAGAATACAAAAATTGTTATATCTGACGCAATTAATAAAGGTGGATCGAGTATAAGAAATTTTAAAAATGTTTATGGAAAAGACGGTCAATTCCAAAAAATATTTAAAGTTTATCAAAGAGAAGGTGAGAATTGTAAAAGGGTAAACTGCAAAGGTATAATATTAAAAAAAAATATTTCTAATAGATCTTCTTTCTTTTGTAATTTTTGTCAAAAAAAATGAATAATTTGATTGACCCGTATTAATTCCCAAGTTATACCCCTGCAAAAATGGCAAATACAAAATCAGCAATTAAAAGAATTAGAAGAATATCCAAACAAACAGCTGTTAACAAAGCTAGAAAAAGTAGATATAAAAATGCTTTAAAAAAAATAAAACTTTTAATTGAGGCTAAAAAAAAAGAAGAGGCTAAAAAATTCTTACCCAAGTTGAATTCAGAATTAATGAAGATAGCAAAAACTGGAATAATAAAAAAACAAAATGCTTCCAGAAACGTTTCAAGAATAACAAAAAAAATTGCTTCTATAAAATAATACCTCAGGTTGATATTAAGATTCAACCCCAGGATCTACAAAATCTATAAATGATAATTTTAAGAGTACAATATTTAGACTTAGTAAATATTTAAAACAATTTAATTCAATTATAAATTTTATTTAAAAAATCAAAATCTTTTTAGATAATTCTCAAACTGATTGCACAATCGTAGATTTTATTTTTTTTTAAATTTATAAAATTATTTGTTGCAATAATTTTTATTATCAGTTCTAAAGTATCTGTCTCCAATTAGTTATGAATAACTCATTTATTAATAAAAATCTAAATAATACTAAAACAACAAGTTTAGATTGGATTTTAATTCAATCGGAAATGAAAAATAAATTAGGTTTAGAAATTTATGAAAGTTGGTTGAAGAAAATCGATCTTGTTGAGGAATTTAGCAATTATATATTATTATCAGTCCCGACTAGATTTATTCGTGATTGGATTACCTCAAGATACTTGGATCAAATTTTACAAATAATAAAAAGTTATAAAAAAAAGTTAATAAGAATTGAGTTTAAAATTACAGAAATAAAGAACAAAAAACAGGAGTCTAATATTCAGGAATTTCAATTAGGTGAAAAAAAAGAAAACATTTCCTTTATAAAAGACTCATACCTGCAGTATAATAGAATTGATCCAAATAAAAGATTTGATAATTTTATTACTGGTTCTAGTAACAAATTAGCTTTTGAAGCTTCCTTAAAAGTTTCAGAAAATCTTTCGTATTACAATCCGCTTTATATTTATGGTGGTGTGGGTATGGGAAAAACACACTTACTCAATTCGATTGGATTGGAGTTAAAAAAAAATCATAGAGTAATGTTCATTTCTGCTGAGCGTTTTATGTATCAATTTGTAAAGTCAATAAAAGCAAATGAAATGGTAAAATTTAAAGAATATTTTAGAAATACAAATATTTTGCTGATAGATGACATTCAGTTTATGAATGGTAAAGAGGCTATGCAAGAAGAGTTTTTTCATACTTTTAATGCATTAATGGACAAAGGTTCTCAAATAATAATTTCTGCAGACAGACCACCCAGTAAATTATCAAGAATACAAGAAAGAATTAAATCAAGATTTTCTGGAGGTTTAGTTGTAGATATACAAAAACCAGATTATGAATTAAGAAACAAGATTGTAAAAAACAAAGCGCATGAATTAAGCGACCTTTACTCAGAAAAACTTAAAATACCTAAAGAGATTGAAGACTTTATAAGCTCTGAAATAACTTCTAGTATACGGGAAATTGTTGGTGCGATTAATAGAATAGTTTCATTTTCGAGAATATATAACAAGATACCAAATTTATCTGAAACAAAAGTAATTTTAAAAGATTTACTCAATTTGACTGAAAATAAAGTCTCAATTGATTTAATTCAAACAACTGTATGTAAATTTTTTAAAATAAGTAAAAATGAAATGCTTTCTTCTCGTAGATCGAGATATTTAGTCAGGCCTAGACAAACAGCTATCTATTTGACAAAAATTTTGACATCTAAATCTTTACCAGAAATTGGAAGGGAATTTTCTAATAGAGATCATACAACCATAATTCATTCTGTTAAAACTATTGAAAAATTAAAAGAAAATGATCCTGAAGTTGTAAATAATTTAAATAAGCTCAAAAATCAGATTTTATATAATAACAAAAACAATGAAATTTAGCGTTAATCAACAAGATCTCCAGCAAGCGTTGAATTTTTGTCAGGGGGTTATAGAAAAAAGAAGCACCTTACCGATTTTGTCAAATATTCTTTTGGATGCTAGAGACTCAAAACTGATTATCACAGCAACTGATCTTGATCTAATATTTATTCACCAAATAAAGAATATTGAAGTAATTGATGAAGGCAAGACTACTACTTCATCATCAATAATGTATGACATTGTAAGAAAATTTGCATCAGGAAAAAAAATCAATTTAAATTTAACTGATGTAAGTCAATTACACTTAGAGTCTGAAAAATCAAATTTTAATTTGAACTGTATAAGTGCTACTGAATTTCCAATCACCGATGAAAATTTTAATGAAAATGAATTTTCAATTAAATCAAAACATTTATTGAAATTGCTAAACAAGTGTAAATTTTCAATTTCTAATGATGAAACTCGTCATTATTTGAGTGGTATATACCTTCACACTAATCAAGTCGAAGATAAAAACTATCTCACCGCTGTTGCAACTGATAGTCATCGGATGTCTATATCAAAAATAAGATTGGATCAAAAAATAGATTTTGATCCAATTATTTTACCAAAAAAGACTATTTTTCAACTTTGCTCTTTACTAGACAGTTATGATGGTGATGTTAAGATTTCTAATCTAAAATCAAAAATTAAGTTTGAACTTGATGATAGTATTTTAATATCAAAATTAATTGATGGAAAATTCCCAAATTATGTTCAAGTAATTCCAAAGAATAATCAAAAAAAATTAGAATTAAGCTTAAAGTCTTTTTTAAACTCAATAGATAGAGTTGCCTCTGTATCACTTGATAAAAAAGATGGTGTAAAATTTAGCTTAAAACAAAATGTTTTGGATTTGTCAGTGAATAATACTAATAGTGGTGATGGAAAAGAAACACTTTCGGTAAAGTTCGACCATGAGTTAGAAATAAGTTTTAATTCAAGATATTTGATTGATGTTGCATCTCAATTTGATGGAGAAAAAATAGAGTTATTCTTAAACGACACCGGATCTCCTGCTTTAATAAAAGATCCAAGTGATTTTGATAGTATTTATGTTATCATGCCAATGAAAGGTTAGCTTATTCTGTCCAATTCAGAATAAATATTTTTTTCAAGAGTTTCTAAAAAATTTTTTTTTGATAAACCAGGATTTATAGGTTCAAGAATTGAAATTGTAATCTCTTTGTTAGGATTTTTCTTTCCTTTTTTTGGCCATACATAGCCAGAGTTGATTGCTATAGGTTGGCAAAAAATTTTTAATTCCTCATATATCTTTGAAGCTCCTTTTTTAAAAGGTGATCTTTCATTTGGTAGAACTCTTGTCGCTTGAGGAAAAATGATTACTGGTCTGTTAGTATTATTTATCACATTCTTTATCTCATCATAAAAGCCTAAGTTCTCTTTTGTAATTTGATCTCTTTTTACAGATATTGATCCTATTTTTTTTAAATACCATCCAAAAATCGGAATATAGAGAAGTTCTCTTTTAAGAATAAAGACTGGTGAATTAAAAATTGTTTGAAGAAAGAAAGTTTCAAACATAGATTGATGAGAACAAGCAATAAAAAATTTTTTATCTTTTAATATATTTTCTTTTCCTTTAATTGTAATTTTTGTTGAAAGAAAAATTTTTAAACAAAAAGCTGCCCAATGACCCATTGTTTTACCACCAATTAATACAATTTTTTGTGGTAAAAAAAATGAAGGGACAAATATTATCGAAATTAAGATTATTCCAATAAAAAAAAATAAAGAAAATAGAAAACTTCTTACCATTTAATAAAGATTTATATTAAGTCTCTCAGATTTTGTCTTTTATTAATAATTTGAATTTTTGAGTTTTTAATCAAAATCTCACATGGTTTAGGCCTCAAGTTATAATTTGAACTTAATGACATTCCATAAGCTCCAACATCACAAATTATAATAATATCATTTTCTTTTAATCTTTGGAAATTTTTGACCGATGAAAATTTGTCTGTACTTTCACATATAGGTCCTACAAATTCATATATTTTTTTTGACTTACTGTTATTTTTAATAGCAGGAATAATTCGATGGTTAGCATTGTATAGAGCTGGTCTTATTAAATCATTCATAGCTGCGTCTAATATAACAAAATCTTTTTTAAAACCTTCTTTAATATAAATAACTTTTGACAGTAAGGCACCTGCATTTCCAATTATCGATCTTCCAGGTTCAAAAATTATTTTAGATTCTTTTCCTTTAAGAAATTTTTTAATACTTTCTGAATATTTTCTAAGATTTAGCTTAATATTATTATTACCATAGTTTATTCCGAAACCTCCACCTAGATCAATGTACTCAAAGTTATGATTTGCTTTCTTAATAACTTTATCTAATACATTGAGCATTTTAATATAAGGTTTTATTTCGAGTATTTGGCTACCTATATGAACACTTAAACACTTCAAATTTAAATTCTTTGAACTTTTCACGTAGTTTGCTAAATTTAAAAAATTTTTTTCAGATACGCCAAATTTGTTTTCTTTTTTCCCAGTTGAAATTTGTTTTAAAGTTTTTGCATCTATATTTGGATTTAATCTAATTCCAACATTTACTTTCCGATTTTTGCTTCTTGCTATTTTTTCAATAGTTATGATTTCACTTTTCGATTCAGCATTTATAAGAAGTATTTTTTTATTAATTGCATATTCTATTTCTTTAAAAGTCTTCCCCACTCCTGAAAAAACAATTTTATTAACTTTAATTCCTGACTTAATGGCTTTCATTAATTCACCAATTGAGACGACATCTGCACCCATACCCAATTTACCAATCTCTTTTAAGATTGCTCGATTTGGATTAGCTTTCACAGCAAAGCAAGTTAAAGGATTAATTTTCTGAAAATTTTTTTTAAAAAAATTGATGTTTTCTCTAATTCTTTTATAAGAATAACAATAGCTAGGCGTTTTATATTTTTTTACTATTTGATTTGCTCTTATACCTTCAATTAGATAATTTTTTTTTTTATAATTCATGAGATAATTATAGTTTCGGTATCAAATAATTTTGATTCTTTATAAATTGGATCACCTTTTTTTCCACATGAAACACTGATTAAAATTAAGAAAAAAATTAATAATATTTGTTTTATCATATTTGTTTTTTATATTTAACTATCATTTTTTTAATATTATCAAAAGACGTTCCTCCATAAGATTTTTTAGAATTTACAGAATTTTTTAAATCAAATACTTTAAAAACGTCTAGATTTAATTTAGGTTCTATTTTTCTTAATTCTTCAATCGTGAGATCTTTTAGTTGCTTTTTTCTTTTTTCAGCAAAATTTACAATTTCTGCTGTTTTTTTGTAAGCTTTTCTAAAAGACATAGAATGATTTTTTACCAAATAATCAGCCAGATCTGTTGCAGTTATGAAGTCAGAATTACTAAGTTCTAACATTCTCTTTTTATTAGGGATGATATTATTTATAACTTCGTCAAGCATTTTTAAACAGTTATTCATAATATCATTTGTTCTAAATATAATTTCTTTGTCATCTTGTAGATCTTTAAAATAAGACAAAGGTAACCCTTTGAGAATTGTTAACATTGAAAATAAATTTCCGAAAGTTGAACCTGTTTTACCTCTTAAGTACTCTAAAAGATCTGGATTTTTTTTTTTGAGGCATTATTGATGAACCTGTAACAACTTTATCAGAAAGCTTGATAAGATTAAACGCATTTGAGTTCCATATTATAAGCTCCTCAGAAATTCTAGAAATATGCATTGAACAAACTGAACAATTATATAAAAAATCTATTACAAAATCCCTATCAGAAACTGTATCAACAGAATTGTTAGTAGGATTTTTAAATCCCAACTTTTTTGTAGTATAATTTCTATCAATATTAAATGATGTGCCAGTTAAAGCTGAAACTCCAAGTGGATTTTCATTTAAGTTTTCCATACTATTCTGAAATCTTTTCTTATCTCTTATAAACATTTCAATATATGCCATTAGATAATGACCAAATGATAATGCTTGAGCACTTTTTAAATGAGTAAACCCAGGCATAATAGTGTAAATATTTTTTTCTGCTAAGCGTAATGTAGATGAAATTAATTTATCTAATTTTTTGTCGATCTCTTTAGTCGCTGATTTCATCCAAAGTTTAACGTCTGTAACAACTTGATCATTTCTTGAACGCCCGGTATGAACATATCCTGCTTCTTCACCAATTATATCAAACAACCTTTTTTCTATATTCATATGAATATCTTCATAATTTTTATCAAATTCAAATTTATTTTTTATAATTTCATTTTTAATTTTATTTAATCCATAAATAATTTTATTTTTAATCTTAAAAGATATTATTTTTTGTTTAAAAAGCATCTCCACATGTATGATTGATCCTAAAATATCCTCTTTATAAAGTTTTTTATCAATCTCGATTGAGCTACCAACTTTTTGGTACAAAATAGATGTTTTCTTTTTTATACGTTTGTTCCAAAATGCTTTATTGTTTTTATTTTTTACCATGATAATTAAGTATACCTATATAATATGAGATTTTTAATAATATTTATATTTTTAATAACAAACTCTAAAGCAAACGAAAATCTTAATATTAAAAATCTTGTACTCATTAAAGAACCAATAAAATACGATAGTTTAACGTTTTTAGATCATGAAAATCAGCAAGTAAATTTAGATGCTTATCTTGGGAATTTAATCATAATAAATTTTTGGGCTACCTGGTGTGCACCGTGTAAAGAAGAAATGCCATCTTTAGATCAATTAAAAAATAATCCAAATCTAAAAAATCTAAAAATTTTCCCAATAAATGTTGGAAGCGATGATGTCAAAAAATCCCAAAAATTTTTTGATGACCTTGAAATTAGGAATTTGAATCCTTATTTCGTTCCATCAATGGCTTTAGCAAAGAAATTTGCACTAAGAGGAATTCCAACTTCAATATTTATTAATAAAGAGGGTAAAGAGTTTGCAAGAGTAGTTGGATCAACAGATTTTATTGATAAAAATTTTTTGAAATGGTTAATTTCTTTTAATTAGTTTTTAAAGAAATAAGCAAAACCAACAAGTGCTATAATTGCCAAAAATTGTAACAAAACTCTCAACTGCATCAATTTATTAGAATATTTTTTACTGGTTTCTCCACCTTTGAAAAGTGTACCAATACCAAGTATCAACACAACGCCTACAACTAGCAATAGACTAATTGATAAAATTTTTAATATTATTTCTGATATCATTTTTGTATTGTAAGTTGTTTTTTAAATAAAAAAACATAAATCACTAAGTATGACATTTTGTCTAGACACAACAATAATTAAACCTGAGAACAATGCAGATATTAAAAGTGCAATTATTCTATTACATGGGTATGGGGGTGATGGAAAAGATATTAGTATGTTATCTTTAAATTGGAAAAGACATCTGCCTAATACAATTTTTATTTGTCCTAACGGCCATGAAAAATGTTCTATTAATCCATCAGGCTATCAGTGGTTTGATTTATCAGTAGATGATAAAAGCTATATCTCTGAAGAAGTAAAAAAATCTGAAAAAAAATTAAACCAGTTTATTAATGAAATAAAAAATGAATTTAAATTAGAAAATAAAAAGGTTTGCCTGTCTGGTTTTAGCCAAGGTTGTATGATGTCTCTGAATGTAGGTTTAACCGCAAATGAAGAATATTGTTGTATAGTCGGTTTTTCGGGTAAAATAATTGACAAAAATCATTTGAAAGTTAAGATGAATGCTCTTCACAATGTTTTAATGATTCATGGTGACGCAGATGAAATTGTTACACCAAACTTTTTATTAGAAGCAAAAGATTTTTTAATAAGAAATAATGTCAATATCGAAACTCATTTATTAAAAGGATGTGGACATCATATTCCTATTGAAGCATCAAGTATAGCCTTAAGTTATATCTTAAAAAGAATTTAATAACTCGTTATCATTGAATTAATTTTTTATTTGCGCTAGAATTAATTAATGAATAGTTTTATTGAAAATGATGTTTCGCTAGAAAAATGTCCGGCATTAGTTTTAAATGCTGACTATAGGCCACTAAGTTATTATCCATTATCTCTTTGGTCTTGGCAAGATACGGTTAAATCAGTTTTTTTAGACAGAGTAATAATAGTAAGTAATTATGATAGAATAGTAAGAAGTCCATCATTCAATATGAAATTACCAAGTGTAATAGCATTAAAAGATTATATTGTTCCACAATCTAAGCCAAGCTTTACAAGATTTAACGTTTTTCTCAGAGATAAGTTTTCCTGCCAATATTGTGGAAGCAATGAAGAGCTTACTTTTGATCACCTGTTGCCAAGATCTAAGGGTGGAGAGACCAATTGGAACAATGTTGTGACGGCTTGTTCAGATTGTAATGTTAAAAAAGGAGGTAAATTTTTAAAATCTTCTGGAATGACGTTATCACAATATCCTTATCAACCTACTACTGAGGATTTACATCGGAATGGGAAAAATTTTCCACCAAATTATTTGCATAAAAGTTGGATGGATTATTTATATTGGGATGTAGAGTTAGAGGCATAAATTTAAACCTTTTCTGAGATATTGATTGCAATTTTTGAACCAGTTTTAATAATTTTATCCATTAAAGAATATAACCCTTTTTTAGTTGCTCCTTTTTCATAAGCTATATCTTTATGATGTAACTCGTCTTTTCTAAATTTAATAATTTTTTTTTTCAAATTTTTTTCGTTGGATCCCAGTTGATTTATTTGATTTTGATAATGTTCATCGATAACTTCTTCAACTGAAGCTGTACACAACATTGTTGCTTTTTTTCCAAGTATTGTTGAACTAAATCCCAAGCCAACTCCTAGCAAATCCCATAAAGGTAAAAATTTAGTGGGTTTAATTTTTCTTTTTTTTATTTCATTTTCAAAAAAATCACAGTGCTCTTTTTCATGAATTTTCATTTCCTCAATTACTTTTTTCAAATTTTCATCTTTTACAATTGTATTTAATGCTAACAGTTGACCTTCATAAATTTTTACTGCACCTCTTTCGCCTGCATGATCAACTCTAATGAATTCCTCAACCCTTTTTTTTAAACTTTTCATAATTATTAAAAATTTTTGCTAATGTTAAAATAAAAATTAAATTAATTATCATATTAAATGTAGTTAGAGAGAATCCAAAAATTCTAAATGTCACATCTTTACAGCTCACAATTTTTTCTTGTAATTGTCTTAACAATTCTTCTTTAGAAATAATATCAGATGCATTTTTAAGACCACAAACGGCTGATTCTTCAAAAAAACCCTGTTCAATACCAAAGTGATAAAAAGATATTATAAGGGAAAAAGAAAAGATTAAAGTTAATAATAAAATTACAAAATGTTCATTTTTTTTTTCTAAATAATTTAAAATTATTAAAATCATACTTAATCCATAGGGAATCCTTTCTATCAGACAAAGATTACATGGTTGGTGTCCAAGTACATATTCTATAAAATAAGCTGAAATTAAAGAAATAAAACTAATAATAAATATTACTTTTAAATATGAATTTACTTTGTAGTTAAGCATAGGATTTTAATGTTAAATAAATTATAATTCCAATTATAACAATTAATATTCCAATTATCGTAAACCATTTAGAACCATGCTTATCCATAAAATTTGTAAATGAATCTCCAAACTTAAATGATAGATAAGAAATTACAAAAAAACGTAAACCTCTTGAGATCAGACTTATAAAAATGAAAATTAAAATATTAAAATTTATTAGCCCGCTGGCAATTGTAAATACTTTATAAGGTAAAGGGGTAAATCCAGCTAGAAAAAGAATACCTAGCCAAGCATAAAAACCTTCACTATTTATTAGATTATTTTTAATTTCAGTTAAACTGCTTTCATATCCATAAAAATTCATTATTTGCATCCCTATATCAATAAAAAAGGCTCCAAGAAAATATCCAAATACTCCTCCTAAAACTGAAAAAATTGTTGCAATGAAAAAAATTTTAATGAAATCTCTTTTTTTGGCAATTACCATTGGTATGACCATTACATCTGGTGGAATAGGAAAAAAAGAACTTTCAATGAATGAAACTATTGCTAAATAATTTTTAGAATTTTTATGTGCTGCTAATTCTAAACATTTTTTATATAAAGTATGAAACATTTTTTGGTTTTAATATAATTTTACTTCTTATACTATTTAATAAATTATTATATAATTATGGGCGAATGGCGGAACTGGTAGACGCGCACGACTCAAAATCGTGTTTCGCAAGAAGTGAGAGTTCGATTCTCTCTTCGCCCACCAACAATATGGAATTAAATAAGATTAATAGTTTAGTAGAACTTTTTTTTGAAAAGTATAAAGAAAAAAAAGAATTTGCTGATCAGCCATTTTTAAATTGGTTAAAAACCAAAGAAGATAATTTTTTAACATGGCAACAAGTTAAATATAACATTTGTTTATTGTCTGAGCATTTAAGAGAAAGTTTGTCTAAAGGAGATAGATGTATCTTATTATCTGAAAATCGACCAGAATGGCTCATTGCTGATATTGCAATTATGAATGCAGGTGGAGTAACCGTACCGTTATTTACAACATATTCAGAGAAAGATTACGAGTTTATTATAAATGATTGTAAACCAAAAATATGTATTATCTCTAGTGATATTCAATTTAAAAAAATTGAAAAATTTATCTCTAAAGAAACAAAAGTTATTTCAATTGAAAATTTTAATGAAAAATTTGAAAGTATCGAAACTATTTTAGAAAAAAAATCAATCGGTAACTTTGAGAGTTATAATAATGAAATATCAAGAAATGATCTTGCTTGTATTATTTATACATCAGGTACAACAGGCAATCCTAAAGGAGTAATGCTTAGTCACGGAGGGATTTTATCGAATTGTGAGGGGGCACAAGATATTTTGAATACATTACTTAAAAAAGAAAGGCCAGTTTTTTTAACCTGGCTTCCATTATCTCACTCATATGAACATACTGTTCAATACGTACAAATATCACTTGGAGCAAAAATTTATTATGCTGAAAGTTTGGAAAAATTGCTGCCTAATATGGCAGTAGCACGACCCACTATTATGACAGCAGTTCCAAGATTCTATCAAAATTTATTTAATAAAATTTCTCTTAATTTTTCGAAACAAAAAGGTTTTAAAAAAAAATTGATTGAAAACACTATTTATCTTGGGACTAAAAACTTAAATAAAGAGGAGCTTAATTTTAAGGAAAAAATAGTCAATTTATTTTGTGAAAAAATAGTGAGAAAAAAAATTAAAAATCAATTTGGAGGTAAGCTTAAGGCTTTCGTTTCTGGAGGTGGCGCTCTAGACCAAAAAATAGGTGAGTTTTTGAATTCTATAGGGTTGCCAACGCTACAAGGTTATGGGTTAACTGAGACCTCTCCTGTAGTGAGTTGTAACATTCCTGGAAAAATTAAAATTGAAACTGTTGGTCCACCTTTTAAAACAAACAAAGTAAGAATTGCTCAAGATGGTGAAATTCTGGTCAAAGGAGAAAATGTTATGCTTGGTTATTGGAATATGAAAAAAGAGACAGATGATATTATCAAGGATGGCTGGTTACACACTGGAGATATTGGAGAAATTACCAAAGATGGAAATTTAAAGATAACTGACAGAAAAAAAGAAATAATAGTTAATTTAGGTGGAGACAATATTTCTCCAACTAAAATTGAAAATTTATTATGTCTTAATGAAAAAATTAAACAATGCTTTGTTTATGGTGATAAAAAAACTTATCTTGTTGCTTTGATTGTAACTGAAAGTGTGGAATATGAAAATCAAATTCGTTTTTACTTAGAAAATTTAAATAAAAGTTTATCTTTGGTAGAAAAAGTCAAAAGATTTAAGTTAATTGAAGAAGAATTTACAATTGAAAATGGAATGTTGACACCAACTTTAAAATTAAAAAGAAAAAACATTTTAGAAAAATATAAAAAAGATTTAGAAAAACTTTATTAATTTAATTTAAATATTTGATTATAAAGCGCATAAACATTAACTTTTTTACACATCTAAAATATAAAAATTTTATTTCATTTTAAAATTATTTTTGAAAATTTTTACATTAATTAAAGAATTGACATAACGCGTATAAAAAAATAAAAATAACTAAATAACGAATCAAATTGATTCGTAAACTTAAAAGGGAGCTAAAGATGGCTAAAAGAAGAAAAAAAGCAAAGAAGGCTAAGAAAAAAGCTAAGAAAAAAGCTAAGAAAAGAAGAAGAAGATAATTACTTAGTATTCTTTATTAAAAACGCTTCTCATAACGCACGTGTGAGAGGCGTTTTTTTTATCCCTCTAGTGACACTTCATTATCATTCAGTGGTTCTTCAACCGTCAAATCATTTGATTGATTTTTTGTAATTGTTGAAGTCGGTTTAGGCTGATTATCTAGATTTCTTTTAAGAGCTTTATCTAATTTTTTTTGTGTATCCTCTAATGAAATATTCAAAATTATTTTAAATTCAGAAAGAATTCTTTCATAAGCTTTCTCAAAAAGTTGTCTTTCACTATATGATTGATCTACCATTAGATCATCTCCTTTATTTAAATCTCTAACAACTTCTGCAAGTTCATAGATTTTACCTGAGGATATTTTTGCCTCATATTCTTGGGCTCTTCTACTCCACATAGATCTTTTAATTTTTGGCTTACCTTTCAAAATTGATATAGATTTGTTTACTTGATTAATAGTCGAAAGAGGTCTCAAATGTGATTGTTTATTTACTGGAACCATACCATTGGCCTTATCTTTTTCAAATCTTATCACATAGGTTTCTACATCTATGCCACCTATACTAATTTTTTTAAACTCTAAAATCTGTCCTACACCATGCTTTGGATATATAACGTAATCTTTAATTTTGTATTCTTTTTTCTCTGTTTCTTGTTTTTTAACTTTTTTAATTTCAGGTTTTGTCTCATTATTTTTAGATATTCTTAAATTATCATTTTTTATTTCTAATTTTTTTTTATCATCAATTTTTTGAGATTTTTTAATTGATGTTTTTTGAATTTTTAATTTTATCTTTTTTTTTGATTTTTTGAGATTTACTTTTTTATTTTTTTTGATCTTTTTTTTTGAAACAGTTTTTTTTGTTTCTTTAGATTTTATTTTTTTTATTTTTTTATTGAATGTTTTCTTTAAAATATTTTTCAAACTTATTTTGTTCATTTTTGTACTTTTCATGATCCTCTGGTGGATCTTTTTTTTCACTTATGTTCGGCCAGATTTCTGAATATTTTTTATTAATTTCCAGCCATTTTTCACTTCCTGGTTCTGTATCAGCTTTAATTGCATCCACTGGACACTCTGGTTCACAAACGCCACAATCTATACACTCATCAGGTTTAATTACAAGCATATTTTTTCCTTCATAGAAGCAATCCACTGGACACACTTCAACACAGTCCATCAATTTACACTTAATACATTTATCATTTACTATATAAGTCATTTTAAATTCTTTTTTAAACGACCTTTGATATCTCCCATAGTTTTACTGTCAATATACAATAGACCGGCAAGTCGTCTCATTAAATTTTGCTCATATATATCAGCTTGATTATTTGAATAAATAATCTGCCATAATGCTTCAATTATCTTAATTTTTTTTTCTTCTTCCATATTTTTCACTTGTTTCGTAAAATCTAGTATTTGATTTGAATTTTCCTCTATTTCTTTTGCTTTTGAAATAATTTCTTTCAAGTCTTCAGATTTAGCTTCAAATTTTAAAAGAGTTTGTTTAATTATATCCTCCTCTTCTAATGAGTAATTTTCATCAATTTTAGCTGCATGAATTAATAGTGCACAAACTTTTATAAGGTCTTCTTTAATATTATCTGTTTTATCACTTATAAAAAACATATTTAATTGAGATTTAGATTCTTTAAAACTCCAAAAGGACTTTCATTTAAATTCTTTTTAGAAAAATTTTTTTTACTTTTTTTTATTGGTATATATCTAAAAAAAGTTTCATTTTCTCTTTCTATAATTTTATAATTCATATTTTTTAACAGTTTTTTAAAATTTTCTTTGTTACATCCTAACAAATTCATCATTTCTGGAATCATTTTAATTTCTTTTTCTTTTTCAGAGTTTGAATTAATTATTTGAACAAATAGTCTTTCTAAAATATCTATTCTTACAAAAAAATTGTTAAATTTTTCAAAGCCACATAGAAGCATAAAGTTTTTATTATTATGTTCAAAATTATCTAAAAAATTTAATCCAAAAGTTGGTGGTTTAAAATTAAAATATTTTTGATTAAAATTTTTCCACAGTAATGTTCTTAAAGATACAGCTTCGGGTTTTATTAGTTTATACAAAAATATGTGATATCTTCCAAATTTAACTCCAAGATCTCTTAGAACTTTTCTATCATTTTGTTCCATATTTTTAAGATACTCATTTACCTGTTCTCTTTTAAGAACACCATTATTTTCATAGAGTTGGAATGCAAGTGCTTTAATTGAAGAATTTTTTTCTTTAATATTTTTTAGATCTACTAAACTTTTTAAAATTGTATCAATTTTATTTTTTAACCATTTTTCTATAAAATTATTTAATTTTTGTCTTGGATTTTGTTCAATAATATCGTCAACAATCAATTCAAAATACGGTTCTAAATAATCTTTACCTGAAGTTAATTTTGCAATTGGAAATTTACTCCAATAAATCTTAAAATCATCCTTTAATTCAATTAATCCTGTCTCAATAATTGTTTGAATTCTTTTTTCAAATTCAGGACTTACAGTTTGCCTTGCAGCTTTTTTTAAGGACTTAATATCAGTTTCCAAAGCTCCTTTTTTCAGATCTAGCTCGAGTTTTAATCCATTTATTTTACCAATAAATTGATTATCAATCATAACATCGTTATTTTTCGAAATTTTTGTTTCAAATTCCATATCTTGTTTTAAACCTCTAGCAAGAACACTTGCTCTTTTATCAATAAATGTTTTTGTAAGTTCTTCATGAAGTCTGTCTGAAAGTTTATCTTCTAAAATTTTAGTTTTTTCAATCCAATAATTTTGATTTTCTACCCAATTATTTTTATTTGAAACATAAGACCAAGTTCGTACATTTGCAATTCTATTAGATAAAGAGTCTACATTTCCTTCAAATTTATTGAGTTTCATTAATTGCAAATGCATAAAATCATCAGTGATTTTACTTTTTTTACTGCTTAAATATTTAAATACATTCTTGATGACTTCATAGTGGTTTCCATATGTTTTTTTCACAAAGTCGGGTATCTGACAACATTCCCATAGAAGTTTTAAATATTTTTCATTAAAATCTGAATTATAAAAATTTTTATCTTTTAAAAAAAATTTTAAAGCTTTCTCATCTTCTCGTTCGTATATTTTTCTTAGCCAATTTTTTTGAGGTTTTTCATCTAGAGATCTAATTAAAGATGTAGCATTGTTAAAATTTAAATTTGAATTTCTCCAAAAAAGTGTTTGTATTTCCTCAAATTTGTGATTTTCTAATAATTCAACTTCTTCTGAATTAATTTCTTTACATTGTCCAGTAATACCAAAGCTTCCATCATTTAAATATCTACCCGCACGCCCAGCAATTTGACCTATTTCAGAAAGATTTAATTTTCTAGACTTTTTTCCATCAAACTTTTTAAGATTTGAAAAATAAATATTGTTCAAATCCATATTTATACCCATCCCAATCGCATCTGTAGCAACCAAGAAATCAACATCACCTGACTGATATAAAGCAACTTGAGCATTTCTAGTTTTTGGACTGAGCGAACCCATGACAATTGCTGCACCACCTTTTTGTCTTCTAATAAGCTCTGCAATTGCATAAACTTCTTCTGCAGAAAAAGCTATTATTGCAGTCTTTCTCTCAATTCTTGAAATTTTCTTATGTCCCGAGTAAGAAAGTTTAGATAATCTATTTCTGTCTATAAATTCAATATCTTCATCTAATTTTGATATAATATTTTTTATAGTATTAGAACCCATAAACATTGTTAACTTATTTCCACGTATATTTAATAATCGGTCTGTAAAAATATGACCACGTTCGTGATCTGAGCACATTTGAATTTCATCAACTGCTACAAAATCCAAATTTTTGTCAATAGGCATAGACTCTACAGTGCAAAGATAATATTTTGCACTTTTTGGAATGATTTTTTCTTCTCCAGTTATTAGTGCAACTTTATTAATACCTATTATTTTAACTACCTTGTCAAAGACTTCTCTAGCAAGCAGTCTTAGAGGAAAACCAATCATTCCATTGTCAAAAGAAAGCATGGTCTCTACTGCTAAGTGTGTTTTACCTGTATTAGTTGGGCCGAGAACAGCAGATATTTTATTTTTGGTCATTTCAACTTTTTGTGCTTATTTTTTTCTACCTACCACATGTTGTGAGTATTAAAGAACAAAAATAGTCTAAAACATGACCGAATCATTAGGTAAAAAGTTCTCATTTTTAAATGTACTTATCTTAGCATAACTTTCAGGAGTCATAAAACTTTATTTGAATTAGTTATGTTTATAATGATAACTTAAATTAATTAAAATTAATCATAAGGAGAAAAAATGTTAAAAAAAATATCAAAAATTTTTGCAATTGTTTTATTCTTATCTGGAACTTTTGTGGGAAAAGTTATTTCATCAGAATTGACTTTTTTTACTATTGGGACAGGTGGAACAGCTTATACATATTACCCAGTTGGTGGAATGATAGCTAATGCAATTTCGAAGCCTCCTGGATCTAGAGAATGTGGAAAAGGTGGAAGCTGTGGTGTGGATGGACTTATTGCTTCTGCTGTATCGTCTAGAGGCTCAGTCGATAATGTTAATGCTATTTTGTCTGGATTAAGAAATTCTGGTTTTGCGCAATCTGACGTTGCCTATTGGGCTTATACTGGTACAGGAACTATGGAAGGCAAAGAGCCAGCGAAAGATTTAAGGACAATAGCTGCACTATTTGAGGAACATATTCATTTAGTGACACTTAAAAATAGTAAGATAAATTCTGTAAAAGATCTTAAAGGTAAAAGAGTTTCATTAGATGAACCTGGGTCTGGCACTTATGTGGATGCATTGTTAATTCTAGAAGCTAATGGACTTTCTGAAAAAGATGTTAAAGCAGAGGCGTTAAAAGGTAATGCTGCGACTGACGCTCTTAGAAATAAAAAGGTTGATGCAATTTTTGTTGTTGCTGGCTATCCCACAGGAGCAATTGTTGAATTAGCATCATCTGTACCAATTAAACTAGTTCCAATTGATGGAGCTGGAGCTAAAAAATTGACTGATAAATATGGTTTTTTTTCTCAGAGTGATATCCCATCAGGAACTTACGAGAATGTAAAAACTACGAGCACTGTAGCAGTTGGTGCTCAGTGGTTTACATCAGCAAAAGAAGATGCAGAACTAATTTACAAAATTACCAAAGCACTCTGGAATAAAGAGTCACGTAAATTAATGGATGTTGGTCATGCTAAAGGAAAAACTATTACACCAGACACTGCATTGTCAGGGGTAGGAGTACCTTTACATCCAGGCGCTGAAAAATTTTATAAAGAAGCAGGCCTACTTAAATAAAACTAGATAATTAAAACCCTGGATTAAATTCCAGGGTTTTTTTATGGAAAATCCAAAAAAAAATATCGATTTTGAAGCAATAGAAAAAAAATATGATCCTCAATTAGCCTTTAGAAAAATTGGTCCAAAGATAAGCATTATACTATCCACATTATTAGTCTTAATGTCTGTTTACCATTTTTGGGCATCAGGTTTTGGTTTAGTTCGTGAAGTATTACATAGAGGCATTCATATTTCTTTTGTAATAGGTTTAGTTTTTCTTTTGTTCAGTTATAAAAGAACAAAAAAAGACTCTGAAAAACAAAATTCAAGTTTTTTGAATTTTCAAAATATAGATTTGATAGATTATATCTTTGCTTTTTTAGCTGTATCCTCTGCTTTATATTTGCCGTTATTACCACCAGAGATTTTAGCTCAAAGAGTAGGAAATCCCCAGATAATTGACGTGTTTATGGGCTCAATATTAATTATTTTAACTTTAGAGGCTGCAAGAAGATCCGTAGGTGCAACCTTACCATTAATAAGTATAATTTTTATTTTGTTTGCAATTTTTGGACCATATGCACCCGGAGCTCTAAAACATGGTGGTACATCTTGGTTGGGTTTTGTAAATCATATTTATATTACAAATCAAGGTGTTTACGGTATTGCTGTTGGGGTTATGGCCCAGTATGTTTTTCTATTTATACTTTTTGGTGTTTTAGCTACAAGAGTTGGTCTAGGGAAATTATTTATTGATCTATCAATGTTAATTGCTGGAAAATTTTCAGGTGGACCTGCAAAAGTTGCAATTTTTTCTTCTGCCTTTATGGGAACAATATCAGGATCATCAATAGCAAACACTGTTACAACGGGGTCTCTTACTATACCTGCAATGAAAAAGGTAGGTTATCCCTCTCATTTTTCCGGCGCAGTTGAGGCTGCATCCTCTACTGGCGGACAGATAACTCCACCAATTTTAGGTGCTGCAGCTTTCATTATGGTTGAATATTTAGAAATTCCTTTGAAAGACATTTTAGCTGCAGCACTTATTCCTGCTCTTCTTCATTATTTTGGAATTTTTATCATGGTACATCTTGAAGCAAAAAAACTAGGGTTGAGGGGTTTAAGTCAAAAAGAAATGCCAAATTTAACTAAAGTTATAAAAGATAATTGGTTGTCGCTTTTACCCTTAATTATTTTAGTATACTTTATATTAAGTGGGCGAACACCAGACTTTGCGGCAATTTATGGTATTATATCATGTGTTACTATTGGTTTTATAAAACCCAGCAATCGTTTGAGTTTTAAAGATCTTTGGATTTGTTTGGAGTCCGGAGCAAAAAATACTTTGGCCGTAGGTGCTGCAGCAACTTGCGTTGGTATTATTGTTGGTGTTGTAACTTTAACTGGAGTTGGCTTCAGACTAGGCTTTGTTGTTATACAGACCGCAGGTGATATTAGTAATTTTTTTTCTAATATATGGCCAATATCCTTTTTTTCATTTGAAGACTTGAGATTGTTTTTTTCTTTAGTTTTAATAGCAATTTCTTGCATAATTATGGGTGCAGGAATACCCACAACAGCCACTTATATTATTCTAGTTGCAGTTGCTGCTCCAGCACTAGCCCAGCTTGGAATTGAACCTTTAGTAGCACATTTTTTTGTTTTCTATTATGGAGTCTTGGCAGACATCACACCTCCTGTTGCTTTAGCCGCATATGCTGCCTCAGGAATAGCTAAATCAAATCCTTTTAAAACTGGAAATACAGCTTTTAGACTTGGTATCGCAAAAGCTTTAGTTCCGTTTGTATTTGTTTATTCACCTTCGTTATTATTGATTACTGGAGAGTTTCAAACCAATCAATTAATTATAACACTAACTGGAACATTAATAGGTATTGCCTTAATTGGAATTGCGTTTTCAGGTTACTTGTTTAGACCACTTATGAAATATGAACAATTATTAATTGGTGTTGGCTCTTTATTTTTTGTTGCACCAGGAATAGAATCTATGGTTGTAGGTTTATTCATTATTTTTCCAATATTTTTTTTGCAATTTTATAAAAAAAAAAACTAGCCACCTGGTCCTAATTTTGAAGGTTCAATTTTTAAAATCTTCCAAACGCCAGAGGCTGAAGTTATGATTTTGTTTTCACTTTTCAATTCACAAAATAAAAAAACTAAAGTTTTAGTTTTTTTTAAAATTTTCACATGACCAGTTATCTCATCATTGACTTTTGATGTTCCAATAAATTTTAGATCAAGTGAAATTGTAACACACGGTGCATTATCTGCTGCTCTATGTGCAGCAGTTCCGGCACCTGCATCTACCAAGGCTGACAAATAGCCTCCGTGTGTAATGCCAGCAGCGTTTAAGTGATTTTCATTTATTGTAGCCTTAAATTCGTACTCTATTTCTGAAATATTTCTGAACATTACTCCACCGTTATGTTTCATAAATCCTGGTTTTAAACTTATTTGCTCAAATTTTTGTGTCATTTTTTTTATAATACTAAAGTAAGAATTAATAATATTACAAAAATGATTAAAAAAAAATAAATTACTGATTTTTGTAATGATAATTTCATCTGAGTTTTTTTATATTTAATTGTTAATTTTAGATAAAATATCTTTATCTTCCAACAAATTTTTATCTAAGTACTTATAAATTGATTTATTAAGTTTAATAATTTCCAATAAAAATTCTTTATCTTTCTTCAAAGAATCATCTATGTATTTGAAAGAGAAACCATGGTTTATAAGAACTTTTTTTAAAAACTTTTTATCCTTTTTTAATCTTTTTGAAACATATTTTAAATTATATTCATTCCACTGCACTGCTTCCCAAACAAATTGATCATCATCCCACAAGTTTATTGGAATTTTTTCTTGTTCTTCTTTAAATACAAATTCTAATATTTCTGGATTTATGCTCATTAAAAAAATATATATATACAATAAATTTTATAAAATTTATATTAAATTAAAATATTTCTCATAATATTTTAATATTTTAATAATGAATAGTTTGTCAAAAAAATATTTGTTTGAACAAAATTTTAGTAGTAAAAAAAATCTTGTTGTATTAGTTGGTCATTTAAGAAGTATTGAATATTTATTGAAATATCATAAAAAATTACTTGATGTTAGTAAATCTGACCTAGCTATTTCAACATGGTTTGATGAAAATGATAAGGATGATCTGCGAGAAAAAATAATTAATTCATTAAATCCAGTTTATTTTGAAACAGAACAATTTAACTTTAATTTGACCATTAATACTTTTGGAGAATTAAATAAATTTGATTTAATGTTTGGTAAAGCAGCATTATCGACAAGATCTCAAATTTATAAAATATCTAAAATTGGAAAAATAATTGAAAAACTCGAAATTTCTCAAAAAAAAAAATATGATATAATTATTAAGAGTAGACCTGATCTTTTTTTAAACTCAAATTTAAATTTGAAAAATTTAGAGTCAAAAATAGTTTTTGAGAATACAATTGGTGATTGGAATAAAGATAGATCAGACCGCTTATTTTTTGCCAAGAGAAATCAATTTGTAACTTTTATTAATAGTTTATCAAAACATGCAAAGAAATGTTGGGATGAAGAAATAGTATATCCAATATTACATCTAATTCCTCTACAAGAACAATTTATCAAATATTGTTGCGATAAAGAAAAGTTTGATATTGAATATTTTTTTCCTGTTATAAAAGTTTGGAGACCTAAAAAAGAACCAGCGTTGAAAGATATTTTCAAAATTCGTATTCATGCAATTTCTAAATCAATTTTATTAAAAATTAAAATTTTATTTGGTATTTAGATTATTTGGTTGGTGCGCCTGCTAGGAGTCGAACCCAGAACCTCCTGGTCCGTAGCCAAGCGCTCTATCCAGTTGAGCTACAGGCGCATTTAAAAATTTATTTATTTATAGTATAATTCTTATTGTATTTTAATAATAAGACAAATTTAAAATTTATGAATGATAAATCAAAAGAAGTTGTTATTGTTGATGCAATCAGAACACCAATAGGTACCTACAAAGGTTCACTTAAAAAGATTAGATCTGATCAACTTGGATCTAAAGTAATAAAAGAAATCTTAAAAAGATCAAAATTTAGCGAGGATGAAATAGATGAAGTAATTATGGGCCAAGTTCTAACAGCAGGCTCTGGTCAAAATCCTGCCAGGCAAGCTTCAATAAATGCCGGTATACCAATTTCAAAACCAGCTTATATTGTTAACCAAGTTTGTGGATCTGGACTTAGAGCAGTGGTATCAGGTTATCAATCGATTAGATTAGGAGAGTCATTAAATATAATTTCTGGAGGCCAAGAAAATATGTCTATTGCACCACACTCAATTTTTTATAGAGAAGAAAAAAAATTTTCTCAAGATATGCTGTTAGACACTATGATTAACGATGGATTAATAGATGCTTTTAATAATTATCATATGGGTGTTACAGCAGAAAATATTGCACAAAAATTTGATATATCAAGACAAGAACAAGATGAATTTGCTTTAAATTCTCAAAAAAAAACTCAGTTAGCTATAACTAATAATAAATTCAATGATGAATTAATAAAAATAAATTTTAATGGTATTGAACTAAATAGTGACGAACATCCAAGAATAGGTTTAAAAATGTCTGATTTAGAAAAATTAAAAACAGTTTTTAAAAAAAATGGAACCGTTACACCAGGAAATTCCTCTGGGATTAATGACGGAGCTGCAGGACTATTGTTAACTTCTCTTAAAAATGCTGAAAAAAAATCAATTAAACCATTAGCAAAAATAGTGTCATGGGCCTCAGTTGGAGTGGATCCTAGTCTAATGGGTTTAGGACCTATTGCAGCTGTTCGTATAGCTGTTAAAAAAGCAAAATGGAGTTTAGATGATATTGATTTATTCGAAATTAATGAAGCTTTTGCTGCTCAAAGTATTGCAGTAATTCGTGAATTAGGAATTGATGAAAATAAAGTTAATGTCAATGGTGGAGCAATTGCTCTTGGTCATCCTATTGGCGCCTCTGGAGCAAGAATACTAGTAACCTTGATACATGAAATGAAAAGACAAAAAATAAATAAAGGCTGTGCCACTTTATGTATAGGTGGAGGAATGGGTATAGCTCTTTGTGTTGAGAGAATTTAGGAATTAATTTTTCTGTATTTCTCCTCCAATAAAATTTTTTGTATCCATATTCTAGCATCTATATAGGTGCTATCTTTTGGTTGAATAAGTGTTTTTAATAACTTTTTAATCATTTTTGAAGCATGTACGTAAAGAGTGTCAAAAAATTGAGCATAATGTGTTAAAATTACAGATTAACTATATTTTTATAGTGTATAAACAAAAAAAAAAATGAGTGAAAAATTATTAGTTCCTGACATTGGTGATTTTGAAAATGTTGAAGTAATAGAATTACTTGTAAAACAAGGACAAGAAATTAAAAAAAATGATCCTGTGGTAACAATAGAAAGTGATAAGTCTAGCGTTGAAATACCATCTATATTTTCTGGAAAGATTGAGTCTATCTCAGTAAAAGTTGGAGACAAAGTTTCAAAAGGTGATTTACTTCTAAGTATATCAAATACTGAGAAAAAAACTAAGAATTCAAATGATGTACCAAAAAATACTGAAAATATAATTTTAGAAGCTGAAAAATACTTGAAAAAAAATCCAGAACAAGAAATAATTAAACAAAAAACAAATAATCAAAAGCTAGAAATAATTCAAGTTGTAAGTGAGGTTGATGTTGATCCGCTAGAAACCAATGAATGGCTTGAATCTCTCTCAGCAGTTATTGAAAAAGATGGCAACCAAAGAGCACACTATTTAATTAAAGAATTAATTAATAAGGCATATATGGAGGGAGCTAATATTCCATATACACAGAATACACCTTATATAAATACGATACCGGTAAGTGAAGAGAAGAAATCTAATGGTGATCAAAACATAGAAAGAAGAATTAGGTCGCTAATTAGATGGAACGCCGCAGCAATGGTAGTAAGAGCTAATAAAAAATTTCCTGAGCTTGGAGGTCATATCGGCACGTTTGCATCTGCAGCAACGCTTTATGATGTCGGTATGAATCATTTTTGGAGAGCTAAAAATAATAAATTTGGAGGTGATCTTGTTTACTTTCAAGGTCATAGTGCCCCAGGGATGTACGCAAGAGCTTTTCTTGAGGGAAGGCTTAATGAAAAACAATTAGACAGTTTTAGGCAAGAAGTTAATCCTGGTGGTTTATCTTCTTATCCACACCCTTGGTTAATGCCAAATTTTTGGCAATTTCCAACAGTGTCAATGGGGTTAGGTCCAATGTTAGCAATCTATCAAGCTAGATATATGAAGTATTTAATAAATAGAGGATTAATAAAAGATGAAGGAAGAAAAGTTTGGGCATTTCTAGGAGATGGGGAAATGGATGAACCAGAGTCTTTAGGTGCTATTGGTTTAGCAGCTAGAGAAAACTTAGACAATTTAATATTCGTAGTTAATTGTAATCTTCAAAGATTAGATGGGCCTGTACGAGGCAATGGAAAAATTATACAGGAGTTAGAAGGAATTTTTAGGGGGGCAGGTTGGAATGTTATTAAAGTAATTTGGGGCTCATATTGGGACCCATTATTAGCAAATGACAAAACAGGACATCTTGTAAAAACAATGAATGAGACTGTGGATGGTGAATATCAAGCTATGAAAGCTAGAGATGGAGCTTATGTAAGGGAAAAATTTTTTGGCAAATACCTAGAGACTAAAGAGCTTGTGTCTAGTCTTTCTGATAAAGATATTTGGAGATTAAATAGAGGGGGCCACGATCCGCATAAAGTTTTTGCAGCTTATGACAAGGCATCAAAAAACATTGGAAGTCCTACGGTTGTAATTGCTAAAACAATAAAAGGTTATGGAATGGGTAAAAGTGGAGAAAGTGTTAATACAACACATCAAACAAAAAAATTAGATATTGATGATTTAATGTATTATAGAGATCGATTTGACGTACCTTTAACAGATCAACAAGTAAAAAATATAGAATATTATAAACCAGATCCTAGCTCTCCAGAAACAAAATACATAAAAGAAAGAAGACTTCAATTAGGAGGTTTTATTCCAGAAAGAACTACTTATGCAAAACCAATTAAAGCACCTCCAAAAGATATTTTTGACAATATGAAAGAATCTACTGGAACAAAAGAAATGTCTACAACAATGGCTTTAGTAAGAATGTTAACTAATCTTTTAAGAGATAAAAATGTTGCTCCAAGATTAGTACCAATTATTCCTGATGAAGCTAGAACATTTGGTATGGAAGGTTTTTTTCAAAAAATTGGTATTTATGCACATGAAGGACAAAAATATGAGCCAGAGGACTCTGCACAATTAAGTTCATATAGAGAGGAAAAAAGTGGACAGGTTTTAGAGGAAGGAATTAATGAGGCTGGTGCAATGTCTTCATGGATAGCAGCTGGGACTTCATACACAAATCACGATATTGAGATGATACCTATATATCTTTTTTACTCAATGTTTGGCTTTCAAAGAATTGGTGATTTTGCATGGGCGGGCGCAGACAGTCAGTCTAGAGGATTTTTAATTGGTGCTACAGCTGGAAGAACCACACTTGCAGGTGAAGGCTTGCAACATCAGGATGGCCATAGCCATCTTTTGGCATCAACAATTCCAAACTGTATATCATATGATCCGACTTTTCATTATGAGCTAGCGGTTATCTTTAGAGAAGGGTTAAAAAGGATGCATGAAAAAAAAGAGAATATTTTTTACTATATTACAACGATGAATGAAAATTATCCTCATCCGGCAATGCCAAAAGATAAAACATGTGAGGATGGAATTTTAAAAGGAATGTATAAAATTAAAGAGTTCAATAAGCACAAGAAAACTAAAATTCAATTTTTGGGATCTGGTACAATTTTAAGAGAAATGATCGCAGGCGCTGAAATACTTCAAAAAGAATATCAAATAGATAGTGAAATTTGGAGTGTAACGAGCTTTAATGAGCTTAGAAGAGACGGCCTTGAAGTAGAAAGATATAATCTTTTAAATCCAGATAAAGAGCCAAAAAAATCTTATGTTGAAAAATGTTTGGGTAAAACAGAAGGACCTATTTTAGCAGCATCTGATTACATGAGAATGAATTCCGATCAAATAAGACCATATATTAATAAAAGCTTTTATTCATTGGGAACAGATGGATTTGGTAGAAGTGATACAAGAAAAAATTTACGAAATTTTTTTGAAGTTGATAAGGAACATGTTGTAACATATGGACTGAGCATATTGGCTAAAGAGCAATTAATTGCATCTAAATATGCAAAGGAAGCAATTAAAAAATATAAGATTGATAAAGACAAACCAATGCCGACAAAATTATAATGGCTGAAGTAGATATAAAAGTACCTAATATTGGAGACTTTAAAGATGTTGAAGTTATAGAAGTTTTGGTCTCTGAGGGTCAAATATTAAAAAAGAATGATCCTTTAATAACAATAGAGAGCGACAAATCTAGTGTAGAAATTCCATCAACCTTAAATGGTAAAATTAAAACAGTTAAAATAAAAGTAGGAGATAAAGTTTCAGAAGGTGATCTAATATTAATTTTAGAAGAAGCATCAGAGGCAACAGAAAAGATACAAGAAAAGCCATTAGAGAAAAAGGGTAAAGAAAAGCCGTTAATAGAAAAAGAGACTAAAAAAATTCAAACTATAAAAACAGAAAATAAGAAAACTTTTTCTAATCAAAATAAAATTTCAAATTTATCGTCTGCAAGTCCAAAAGTTCGAAAATTTGCAAGAGAACTAGGAGTAGATATCAATCAAGTTATTGGAAGTGAACGTAAAGGTAGAGTTATCGAAAGTGATGTAAAGTTATTTGTTGCATCAAAATCAAATAATTCAACAAAAATTGAAAAGAAAAACAATGAAAGGATTACACAAGAATATGCACATTCTGAATTTGGAGAAGTCATAATAAAAGATATTCCAAGAGTTAAAAGATTATCCTCAAAATATTTAATGAATTCATGGACCAATATTCCTCATGTGACTAATCATGATGAGGCAGATATTACTGAATTAGAGGAATTCAGAACATCGCTCACTGATATGTATACTGGGGAAAGAAAAAAAATTACCCCTTTGGCTTTTTTTGTAAAAGCTTTAACAATATCTTTAAAAAAATTTCCAAATTTTAATAGCTCTATCGATGAAATAGAAGATGGAAAAATGACAATTAAAAAATACTATCACATTGGCATCGCAGTAGATACACCACATGGTTTGATGGTTCCAAAACTAAGAAATGCACAAAATAAAAATATTAATTTAATAAGTTCTGAACTTAAAGATTTAAGCAATCAATGCAGAAATCTTAAGATTGATAAAAAAGAATTATTTGGTGGTTCAATGACTATAACAAGTTTGGGAGGGATAGGTGGTTCATTTTTTACACCTATTATAAATTATCCTGAGGTTGCAATTTTGGGAATAGGTAAGTCAGAAAAAAAACAAGTTTTTTTAAATGGAAAGTTTGTAACAAGAACAATGTTACCTTTATCATTGTCATATGATCACAGAATAATTGATGGCGCAGAAGCAGCTCGTTTTAACAATGATCTAAAGGAGAATCTAGGTAAAAATTTTGCTTATAAATTAGCTGTCTAATATTATTTATGTCAAAAACTGTTTCACTTTTAAGTGCTTTATTATGTACATTCATATGGGGAACAACGTTTATTGCACAAGATACTGGCATGGATGATATAGGTCCATTTACTTTTAATTCAGTGAGATTTTTTGTAGGTTTTTTAGCGATTATACCTTTAGCTTTCTTATTTGAATTTAAAAAATTCAAATCTGAGTTTCAATTAGATTTTAAAACTTTTGTTATTCTTTCTTTCTTAATCGGATTATCGCTTTTTTTAGGATCAGCATTACAACAGGTAGCACTACTTTACACAGACGTAGCAAATGCTGCATTCTTCACAATTTTTTATGTCCCTATGGTACCAATAATAATTTTCCTATTTAAAAAAAGATCAATTCATTGGAGTGTATGGCCATCTGTAGTTTTATGTTTAATAGGTGGATATCTTTTGACAAACTTTCATGATGCTACTGTAAGATTAGGTGATACTTTGGTAATTTTGGGAGCTTTATTCTGGAGCACACATATCATTTTTACTGGAATTATAGTAACAAAATATAACCTACCTTTAACTTTAGGAGCAATCCAAACTTTACTGGTAGCTTTATTTTCTTTTATAATCGGATTTATTTATGAAGAATTTATAATTGAAAATATCTTACATGAAATAGATTCAATCTTATATGCAGGAATTTTATCAGGAGGTTTTGCATTTGTATTACAAATTTATGCTCAAAAAAATATCACACCTGCTCCTGCTGCAATAATTTTTTCATTAGAGGGTGTTTTTGCGACAATAGCAGCTTGGTTTCTTTTAAACCAAATTTTAGGAATTAATAATTTATTTGGATGTTTTTTTATATTGTGTGGTGTATTGTTATCTCAATTATTACCTTTAATGAAAAAAACAGTCTAAAAATATATTATTGATAATAAAATTAAAGCAATAGTAATTCTGTATATTACAAATATATTTAGTGAAAATCTATTTAGATACCTTAAAAAAAATTTTACAGTTATATATGAAAATAAAAAAGATAAAATTATTGCAATAATAACTAATAAATTTATTTCAATTGACTCATTTGGTATATCTTTTAAACCTAGAAAACTTGCACCTGCTAAAGCAGGAATTGAAAGTAAAAAAGAAATTTTTCCTGAGTCCACTCTATTAAAACTCAATAATCTTGCAGCTGTTATGGTAATACCTGCTCTACTCACGCCTGGTATTAATGCAAGTATTTGAAACATTCCAATAAATACAATTGATTTTATATTTAAGTTTGAAGAAATATTTCTATAAATTCTTTTTTGATCTGAAAAATAAAGAAAAATTCCAAAAATTAATGTAGTCCAGGCTATTACTTTAATATTTCTTAAAAGATGAATTAATTCTGTAGAATGTAAAATGTATCCAAAAATAATAAGTGGGATTGAGCCAATTATGATAAGCCTTAATAATTTTTGATTATTTTTAATGTCAAATAAATCTTTTCTGAAAAAAAATATTATTGCTAACAAAGATCCCAAGTGTAAACTTATATCAATTAATAGTGAACTCTCCTTAAGATCATATAAACTTGATACTATAATTAAGTGTGCTGATGAACTTATTGGTAAAAATTCAGATATACCTTGAATAGCTGATAAAATTAGAATTTCTATAAAATCCTTAAACATATAAGTTTCGTAACTTAAAAATTATCCTTTTAAAACAATTCGATTTAATCATATTAGGTATGCAAAAATTAAATTGTCTATAATTTAAGCTTATTTTTGTTAAAATTAGGTCATATATATTGACCTAAATAATTCTTTTACTATAAAAAACAATGTATATTTTGCCCTGATTCTAAAATTATATATGACTGATAAAATGCTAAAATTTGTAAAAATAGGTCAGCAGACTCCACCTAAAAGAGAGGTTAAGGAGAGAAAAAAAGACTTTAATGAAATTTACAACGATTTTATAAAGAAAAAAGCTCAAGAACAATCAAGCAGATGTTCACAATGTGGAGTACCATTTTGCCAAGTTCATTGTCCTCTAAGCAATAATATTCCAGATTGGTTGAAATTAACAGCAGAGGGAAGATTAAAAGAAGCTTACGAACTATCTCAAAGCACAAATAATATGCCTGAGGTATGTGGAAGAATTTGCCCTCAAGATCGATTATGTGAGGGTAATTGTGTTATTGAACAGTCAGGTCATGGAACTGTTACCATTGGATCAATGGAAAAATATATAACTGACAATGCATGGGAACAAGGTTGGATTAAACCTATAGAAGTCAAATATGAAAAAAACCAAAGTGTTGGAATTATCGGTGCAGGTCCAGCAGGTTTAGCAGCAGCTGAACAGTTGAGAAAGAATGGATATAAAATTTCTGTTTATGATCGTTATGATCGTGCAGGAGGATTATTAATTTATGGAATTCCAAATTTTAAATTGGAAAAGCATGTAGTTGAAAGAAGAACAAAGTTACTTAAAGATGGAGGCATAGAATTCATACAAAATTTTGAAGTAGGTAAAGATGCGACTTTAGAACAGTTAAGAAAAAAACATGATGCAATCTTAATTGCAACAGGTGTTTACAAACCAAGAGAGATAAACTTGCCAGGGAATGATTTAGAAAATATTTTTCCTGCTATGGAATTTCTAACAGCCTCAAATAAAAAGGGTTTAGGAGATAAAGTTGAGTTATTTGATAAAGGAGTCTTAAATGCAGAAGGAAAGGATATTGTAGTCATTGGAGGTGGTGACACAGCTATGGATTGTGTTAGAACTTCTATAAGACAGAAAGCAAAATCTGTTAAGTGTCTTTATAGAAGAGATAAAGAAAATATGCCAGGGTCTGCAAGAGAAGTTGCAAATGCAGAAGAGGAAGGTATAGAATTTGTTTGGCTATCAAGTCCTAAAGAGTTTAAAGGCACAAATAAAATTGAAAAATTAATTGTTGATCGAATCCAATTAGGTGAGCCAGACGATTCTGGTAGAAGAAGACCAGAAGTTAAAAAAGATTCAGAATTTGAAATTAAAGCAGATATGGTTATTAAGGCTCTTGGATTTGATCCAGAGGATCTACCTTATTTATTTGATGCTAAAGAGCTTCAAGTTACAAAATGGGGAACTTTAAAAACAGATTTTGATACAATGGAAACTAATCTAAACGGAGTATTTGCAGCTGGTGATATTGTTAGAGGGGCATCTCTTGTCGTATGGGCAATTAAAGATGGTAGAGATGCAGCTACTGCAATTAAAAAATATTTAGAAAATAAAGAATTGAAAAAAGCAAAAGTAGCATAATGGATAATTATAAAAAAAACCTAAAATTATTGACTGAAAATCATGTTTATTCAAAAGATATGGAACATGATGCTTGTGGTGTTGGTGTAATAGCCTCAACTGAAGGAAAAAAATCAAGAGAAATAGTTGAATATGGAATTGAAGCTCTAAAAGCGGTTTGGCACAGAGGAGCAGTTGATGCAGATGGTAAAACAGGTGATGGTGCAGGTATTCATGTTGAAATTCCTAAAAATTTTTTCATAGAAAAAATTGAGGTAACTGGACACGACTACGATAATTCTGAAATCTGTGTTGGAATGATTTTTTTACCAAGAAACGACTATTCTTCTCAGGAAAGTTGCAAAACTATTGTGGAAAGTGAATTAACAAAAAATGATTTTAGTATCTATGGTTGGAGACAAGTTCCTGTAAATCCTAAAATTTTAGGTGAAAAGGCATTTCAAACTATGCCTGAAATAATTCAAGTTTTATTTAAATCTAATGATCCAAATTTAATAGATAAAAATTTAGAAAGAAAAATTTACGAAACAAGAAAAAAAATTGAAAACAAAGCTTTTGAGCTATCATTAAATAATTTTTATATATGCTCGATTAGTTCAAAATCAATAATTTACAAGGGACTATATCTAGCTGAAGCGATATCTGACTTTTATTTAGATTTGAAAGATAAAAGATTTATCTCAAGATATGCGATATTTCATCAAAGATTTTCAACTAATACTGCTCCAAGTTGGAGTTTGGCCCAACCATTTAGAGCAATTGCTCATAATGGTGAGATTAATACATATAAAGGAAATAAAAATTGGATGAAAGTTCATGAACAAGAAATGAGTAGTCCACTTTTTGACAATGTAGAAAATTTGAAGCCAGTCATTCAAAAAGGTGTTTCAGATTCAGCAGCATTAGATAATGTTTTTGAGTTATTAAATAAATCAGGTCAATCTGCACCTTTAGCTAAATTGATGTTAGTTCCAGATGCCTGGTCAAAAAAAAATAAGACACTTCCAAAAAGTCATCAACAGTTATTTAATTTTTTGAATAGCACAATGGAACCATGGGATGGACCTGCTGCTATAGCTGCCACAGATAATGAGTGGGTTATTGCTGCGAATGATAGAAACGGACTTAGACCGCTTAGATATGCAATTACAAAAGATAAAATGCTTTTTGCAGGATCTGAAACTGGAATGATAGAATTAAATGAAAAAAAAATTATATCTAAAGGTAGATTGGGTCCAGGTGAAATAATTGGAGTGAGAATTGAAAAAGGAAAAATTTTTACTAATGACCACATAAAAGATTACTTAGCTAAAGAGTTTAAACATTTCAATTCGCAAATTATTGACCTAGATGAAAAATTGTCTATATCTAACGAGCAAAATAATTTTGAGGGTGAAAATTTAAGGAGAAGACAATATACTTTTGGGATAAGCCTGGAAGATTTAGAACTTATTTTACATCCTATGGCAGAGGATGCTAAAGAAGCGACAGGCTCTATGGGCGATGATACTCCTTTAGCAGTCTTGTCTGATCGGTATAGACCGTTATATCATTTTTTTAGGCAAAATTTTAGTCAAGTAACCAATCCACCAATTGACTCTTTAAGAGAAAACAAAGTAATGAGTTTAAAAACAAGATTTGGAAATTTGGGTAATATTTTAGATTTTGATACTTTAACAAAAGAGAACATTTATGTTTTAAACAGTCCAATCTTATCAAATTCACAATTTAATAAGTTTATAAATTTTTTTGGTAAAAATTCTATAAATATTGATTGTACATTTACCCAAGACGAAAGTTTAGCTAATGCAATTAAAAAAATTCAAAAAGAGGCAGAAATCGCTGTAAGGCAAGGCGTTACACAGCTTGTTCTAAGCGATAAGGACCTTTCTTCTGAAAAGTTACCTATGCCGATGTTATTATGTGTTGGAGCTATAAATACTTTTTTAATTGAAAAAAAATTAAGAGGATACGTTTCAATTAATGTTCAATCTGGAGAAGCCTTAGATACCCACTCTTTTGCAACATTAATAGGGGTTGGTGCGACTACAGTTAACCCATATTTGGCTTTTGATAGCCTATATCAAAGACATTCAAAAAAACTTTTTGGTCAATTCAGCTTCGATGAATGCATTCAAAGATATATAAAGTCAGTTAATGCTGGCTTATTAAAGATAATGTCTAAAATGGGAATTTCTGTTTTAAGTTCTTATAGAGGTGGATGTAATTTTGAAACAGTCGGACTAAGTAGAACTGTTGTTGACGATTATTTTCCTGGAGTAACATCTAAAATATCAGGTATCGGATTGACAGGTATTGAAAAAAAAATAAGAGAAATTCACAAAGAGGCGTTTGAAAGTACAGAGACTGTCTTACCTATTGGAGGTATTTACAGATATAGAAAAAACGGTGAAACACACCAATATCAAGGCAGGCTAATACACTTGTTACAGAGCGCGGTAGGTTCAAATTCTTATGAAACTTATAAAAAATATGCTGAGGGTATTTATAATTTGCCACCTATTAATCTGAGAGATCTTGTAGATTTTAGGAAAAAAAAATTAGGTTCATCAATAGAATTATCAGAGGTTGAACCTATTGATAAAATATTAAGGAGATTTGGAAGCGGAAGTATGTCTCACGGGGCTTTGTCTAAAGAAGCACATGAAACCCTTGCCATTGGTATGAACAGAATCAAAGGTGCGTCATGTAGTGGAGAAGGTGGTGAAGATGAAAAAAGGTTTAAAGTGATGAGTGATGGTGATAGTGCAAACTCGAGAGTAAAACAAATTGCCTCTGCAAGGTTTGGAGTAACAGTCAATTACTTAAATAACTGTAACGAAATTGAGATAAAGATTGCTCAAGGAGCAAAACCTGGTGAGGGTGGTCAACTACCTGGTTTCAAAGTTACTAATGAAATAGCAAGATTAAGACACTCAACTCCTGGAGTTACATTGATTTCTCCACCACCTCATCACGATATTTACTCTATAGAAGATTTAGCTCAATTAATTTATGATTTAAAGCAAATAAATCCAAAAGCAAGAATTGGCGTTAAATTAGTTGCCTCGTCAGGCGTAGGCACAATAGCAGCAGGAGTAGCAAAGGCAAAGGCAGACATTATTTTAATTTCAGGTCATAATGGTGGAACTGGAGCAACTCCACAAACAAGTGTAAAATATGTTGGAATACCATGGGAAATGGGTCTTACTGAAGCTAATCAGGTTCTTACACTTAATAATTTAAGACACAAAGTTACTTTGAGAACAGATGGAGGTATTAAAACTGGTAGAGATGTTGTCATCGCTGCAATGATGGGTGCTGAAGAATATGGAGTAGCAACGACTGCTTTAGTTGCCATGGGATGTATCATGGTAAGACAGTGTCATTCTAATACGTGTCCAGTTGGAGTATGCACACAAGATGAGAAGTTGAGAGAAAAGTTTACCGGGACTCCGGATAAAGTTGTAAATTTATTTACCTTTATTGCATCAGAAGTAAGAGAAATTCTGGCGAAACTTGGATTCAAATCTCTAAATGATATTATCGGAAGAACAGATCTGTTGATGCAGGTAAATAAAGCTTCACCTAATTTAGATGATTTGGATTTAAATCCTTTATTTGTTCAAGCAGATCCTGGAAACAATAAAAGATATTGTGAGTACCAAGAAATTAATAAAGTTCCTAAAACATTAGATGAGGAAATTTGGCCTGACATTGAAAAATCTTTAAATAATTCAGAGAAAATCGATAAAGAATTTATTATTAAAAATACAAATAGAGCTGTTGGAACTAGAATTTCTCATTATCTTTATAAAAAGTATGGTTATGAAAAATTAGATAACGATTTTCTAACATTAAATTTTAAAGGTTCCGCAGGCCAATCCTTTGGTGCATTTGCAGCAAAAGGATTGAAATTAAATCTTAAAGGAGATGCAAATGACTATGTTGGAAAAGGATTATCAGGTGCAACAATTTCAATAAGACTTTCAGATGAAAGTAATTTGATATCAAGCGAAAATACTATCATTGGTAATACTGTTTTATATGGAGCTACATCAGGTAAACTATTTGTTTCTGGTCAGGCAGGAGATAGATTTGCAGTAAGAAATTCTGGCGCCGTAACTGTAATTGAAGGATGTGACTCTAATGGTTGTGAATATATGACTGGAGGTACAGCCGTTATTCTTGGAAATGTTGGGGATAATTTCGCAGCAGGTATGACCGGTGGAATGGCATTTATTTATGATGTTTCAAATGAATTTGAAAAAAAAGTAAATCCAGAGACAGTTGTTTGGCAGAATGTTGAAACTGATTATTGGAAGGATTTTTTAAAACAATTAGTTTTAGAACACCTAAAAGAGACAAAGTCAGAATTGTCAAATCGGATAATTAATAATTATGACAAGGAAATACAGAATTTCGTGCAGGTTTGTCCAAAAGAAATGATTAATAAACTTGAATACCCAATAACATTAAAATCTAAAATTAAAAAGGTTAGTTAATTATTGATTTAAGTTCTCTTTTTAAAATTTTTAACCATTTTGGAGAAGAAAGGCTGTGATCACCCTTTTTAATTATAACTAATTTTTTTTTATTTGTTCTAAAAATTTTTAAGACCTTTTTAGAATAAATTATTGGAACAGAATTATCTTTATTTCCATGAATCATTGTAACTTTAAAATTATGTTTTATCTTTTTGTGTAAAACCTTATTTTTTCTTCCATCTTTTATTAGTTGATAAGTAATTGGGTATTCATAGTCACCATGTTTTAAGTGAATAATACCATTTTTTTTAATCTCTTTTTTCATGGATTTAGAAAATTTATTCCACATTAAATATTCAAGAAATTCAGGTGCTGATCCTATTCCTAAAAAACCAATTATTTGTCTTTTGTAGTATTTAAAAAGGTTTAATGAAATCCACGAGCCCATGCTTGAACCAACAAAAATAATTTTATTTTTTTTAACAATTTTTTTTATAAGTATTTTTGCGTCTTTGGTCCATTTTGAGATATTTCCTTTTATAAATTTTCCTGACGATTTGCCATG
>CACJWU010000005.1 GCA_902597215.1 uncultured Pelagibacteraceae bacterium
CATAATGCTATATTTTTGTTAAGAGTTGTCGACAAGCAACCACTCGTAATTACTCCAACCTGCGATCTTCCAACATGCACGCAATCACCATGACCAGCATGCTCTTTTCCAATAAGCTCCAAACCTACAAGTTTTTTTTGTGGATTGGCTTTTCTCTCTTTTAAAACTTCTTTTCCAATAAAATCCTCTTCTTTTGTTTTTAGTGGAACAGCAAAACCAATCCCAGCTTCAAATGGATCTTGTTGACCATCAAATTCATTACCAAATAAAATTAGACCTGCCTCAATTCTTAATTTATCTAAAGCAGCAAATCCTGCAGGGATTAAACCGTGATCTTTTCCAGCTTCTATAAGTTTATCCCATACTTCAGGAGCATGTTTTGGATGACACCAAACTTCATAACCAAGTTCACCAGTATAACCTGTTCTTGAAACAATTAGTGGAATACCTTGAAGCTCTTCAACTCTACAAATTGTAAATCTAAACCATTCTAACTCATCTATCGATGGTTGAGTAGGAGGGGTAAAAATTAATTTTTTCAAAATTTCTCTACTTTTAGGTCCTTGAATGGAAACATTGCTAATTTGATCTGTTGAGTTTTTTACATTTACCTTAAAGTTTTTATTCTTAGCCACTTCTTTTAACCATTCACCAGCATATTCATCTCCACAAATCCACCTAAAACCAGTTTCACTTAATCTTAATAATGTTCCATCATCAAACATCATTCCATTTTCATAACACATAGCAGAATAAACAACTTGACCAACTGAAAGTTTTTTGATGTTTCTTGTTAATGTATAATTCATTAATTCTTCAGCATCCGGTCCAATAATTTCAAATTTTCTTAAAGATGATAAATCAATTAGTACTGCTTTTTCTCTACAAGCATTATATTCTTCGACAACTCCATGTTTAGTATAGTCATTAGGTAACCAAAATCCTCGTGCATCAATAAAATTTCTAGTTAATTTTGATGTTCTCTCATAAAAACCGGAATTTCTAGTAAGTTTTTTTTCAGAGTCTGTTTTCATTCTAAAAGCAAATGATTTTGAAAATTCTTTTTTTTTGTCATATGTTCTAACAAAAATATCAGTTGGATTCCATGAATTACATGCATCTATATCACTTGGACATGCGGTAGTTCCAATAGTTAAATCTTTTAAAGCTCTAAACATTACATAATCACCTGGCCTAGCAAATGACTCATCGGAAATAACAGAATTTAATCCCGAAGCCGAAGTATTAAAAAATAAGTTAATAGCATGCCAACCTTTTTGTTTTTGAACACCATATTTAGACATTGAATTTGTTAAATTGTCTGAACAATTTGCGTGACCAAAATATCCCGCATCTTCGTAATATTTTGAAGTACAAGCAAGGTTAAATGTATCATGTTTACCAACTGTATCTCTAATTACTTCAATTAATGGTTCATGATCAGTATCATAGAACTTTGAAAATAAACCTGGCCCAGGAAAAGTATTACCCATAAAAGTTCTCGTAGTTTGCCAATCAAGACCTTTCTCAATTTTTTTATCAAGCTTTCTAGTATCAAATGCCACAAAATCAGAACATTGTCTTCCTGCTGGGCTGATAACTTGAATATAATCACCTTCCTTGACTTGATAAGAAATAGAAGTTTCTCTATCTATATTTTTTTCATAATTTGGTTCAAAAATTGGATCAGGTATTATTGATAATTCTTTATCATTAACAATTTTGGCTCTTTTGATAAATATTGTTAAATCACTTGAAGGATTTTGATCACTTACCAACATATCATTTTGCGGAGCAGCAAAAATTACATAGCATTTATCTTTGGATTTTATCTTAATTGTTTCACCACTTGGTGTTCTATTATCAAATAGAACAGATGATTTTGATTTATTTATATCTAAATTTCTTTTTTTTAATTGGAGATTGGTAATTAAAGAACTTTCATCTTTTTTTTTAAGTATTTCTTTAATAAAATTTATTTTACCATTTCCTTTTTGATTTAAAATTCCGAGGTCAGATTTTCCATCCTTATCAAAACAAATTATTTCACAAATTTGATTTCCTTCATCATTAATAATTTGTATCTCATCATCAGGAAAAATTTGTAAACCAGTGAGACCACCTGCATTTACAACGTGTCTTTCAACTCCAGGTGGTAGTACATTTAATCCTGGTTCTTTAATATCTAATGTAGTTTGCGACATTTTTTATAATCTATTTTTATATTATATAAATATCTAGTAGTTGACTATCAATTTACTTAGGCACATACTATTCACACTTAATATTAAGAAAGGGGAATAAATGCGAAAAATAATATCATTAGTATCTGCAATGATAATTTCAGTAGTAAGTTTCGCTGGAATATCAAATGCAGCAGATAGTAAAAAGCCCATCGTAATCCCAACACATAACTGGTCTAGTCAAATTGTGATGGCATACGTTATTGGTGGAATTATGGAAAGTATGGGAAATAATGTTAAATATGTTAATGCCGACTCACAAGCAGTATACGAGTCAATTAGAATTGGTGACGTAACTATATCTCACGAGGTATGGGAATCTGCTTTTGGTAAATCATTCACAACTGCATTGGATAAAGGTGGATTGTTAGACTGGGGTGACCATGAAGCAAGAACACTCGAAGATATGGGATATCCAAACTGGGTTGCTGAAAAAGGATTATGTCCTGGATTACCAGACTGGACTGCTTTAAAAAATCCAGATTGTGCTAAAAACTTCACAACACCTGACTCTCCAAATGGAAAAGGAAGAATGTTGGAAGGTCCACAAACTTGGCATGGTGATTTAATTCCACAAAGAGTTGACGCTTTAGGTTTAGGTGATCTTTGGTGGGTTAAATTTGCTGGAAGTGCCGATGCACTTTGGGCTGAGTTAGCAGCAGCTGAAAAAGAAGGAAGAGGAACAATCATCTTTAACTGGACACCTAACTTTACAGATGGTGCTGGTTTTACATTTATCGACTTTCCTCCATACACAGCTGGTTGTAGACCAGAAGATGGTGGAGATGGAAAATGTGGTTCGCCTGATGGTTATTTGAAAAAAGCAGTTAATGCTGATTTTCCAAAAACTCATCCAAAAGCAGCAGCTATGTTCAAAAAACTTTCTTTCACAACAAGTCAAATTGGTGCAATGGCAGCTTTAGTTGACGTTGACAAAATGACTCACGAGGATGCTGCAAAAGCATGGTTGAAAAAGAACGAGAAAGTTTGGAAAGCTTTTACTAAATAAGGTTAAGAGTTATTAAATCTTTAAATCTCTCCCAACAGTGTTGGGGGAGATTTTTTTTATAAAAATTAGATGAAAAAATATTTCTTAAGCATATTCATTAGTTTGTTATTTTTTAGTCAAACTTTTGCAAAAGATGTAAGTATTAATGAGAATATTGATCTTGAGTTTGTTTGTGATTTAGAGAAAAAAATAATTAAAAATTCAGAATACAATTATCAAACTTTTTTAAAAAAAGATCTTAATGAAAAAGGTTTAGAAAAATTCAAAATTTTTTCAAAAAAGCCAGAAACTCTATCAATTAAAGGATTGTCACAATTTCTTTCAAAGTCAGCAAAATTAAATGTAAAAGTTGTGAATAAAGATGTAGTTTTATTTAAATCAATAGATCAAGAAAATAATTATTCAGAGTCAGGCATTATAACTAGAAAAACAGGAGAATTGATTCATGAAATTACAAAAAATATGAAAAGTGAAAATGCTGAAAAATATATTTCAATATATTCATGCATTAATCATGACCAAAAAGTCTGATTTTTTTTTGATAAATTTTGTGTAAAGTAAAATTATGAAAAAATTTTTCTTTAGTATAATTCTGAGTTTTTTAATTACATCAGTTGCTTTAGCACGTAGTACTGGATGTAAAGAAGGGAATTGTGAAAATGGTTTTGGGAAATGGGTTTATACAGATAAAACTACTTATGAAGGAGAATGGGTAGGAACCAAAAAAAATGGTCAAGGAGTTGAAACTTGGCCAAACGGATACATCTACAAAGGCGAATTTAAAGATAGTGAGTGGAGTGGCATTGGTGTTTTAACTTTTCCTGATGGATCAACTTATGAAGGTGAGTGGGCAAAAGGATTTATGAATGGAAAAGGAACTTTTACTTCATCAGATGGAACGCAGAAATCAGGTACATGGAAAAATGGAAAGTTACAAGAATAATGTCAAATGAAAATTATTTAAATAAGATTAAGGATTTACCAGAAACTATAAAACAATTTGGAGGTTTAGTGCTTATAGTCCTTATTATATTTTTTTCATTTTCTATTTTGAATATTATGTTTGGTGGTGGTGATGAGCTTGTAAGAAAAATGAAATTAGAGGAAGAAAGAATTGCACAAGAAAAAAAATTAAGTGAATTAATATCTAAACTACCTTCCGGAATATTAGTGACTTTTGATGGTACTGATCACTACAAATTAACAGATGAAGTATATGAACAGGTTTGTAAAGCAACAAAACTCATTCCTCAAAGAGCAATTATGGGTGCAAATTTTTTAAATTTTAGAGCACACGAAATTTATACAATTAACGGAAATAAAATTGATAAAACATTCGTTAAGTGGGATGAAGAAAAAAATAAATGTTATGCGGGTTTTACAGTAAGTGGAGATAATGTTGGAGTAAATGAATCTATAAATGTGAGTGGTGAGGCATTAAGTTTTTTGAGCACAGGAATTGATACCAGGGTTTATTATATTAAAAATTTTTAAGGAGGAAAAACATTAATATTATGGATTTAATTTCATCTTAATTTCATATAACTTAATAAAGATTTATGTCTGAACCAGTAATCAAATGTGAAAATGTTTATAAAATCTTTGGAGCAAATGCTCAAAAAATGCTTCAAGACTCAAATGGAAATGTTGATGCTAAAACTTTTCAAGAAAATGGGTGTATTGTTGGAGTGAACAACGCTTCTTTTGAAGTTTCAAAAGGAGAGATGTTGGTTGTTATGGGTTTATCTGGATCAGGTAAATCAACCTTATTGAGATGTATTTCGAGATTAACTGATGCGACAGGTGGTAAAATTTTTATAGAGGGCCAAGACTTGTTACAATTAAATAATAAAGACCTAATAGATCTTAGAAGAAATAAAATGGGAATGGTTTTTCAAAGCTTCGCTTTACTTCCACACAAAACTGTAGTCGAGAATATAGCGTTTCCACTTCAAATTAAGGGAGTGAAAACTGAAGAAAGCATTAGAAAAGCTATGGATATGGTTAAGTTAGTTGGTCTTGATGGAAGAGAAAATTATTTTCCAAGAGAATTATCAGGAGGACAACAACAGAGAGTGGGTATTGCAAGATCTTTGGCAGTTGAACCTGATATATGGTTTTTAGATGAACCTTTTTCTGCTCTAGATCCGTTGATTAGAAAAGAAATGCAAGATGAGTTTTTAAGACTTCAAGAAAAGTTACAAAAAACAATTATGTTTATCACTCATGATTTTGACGAAGCTTTAAAACTTGCAGACCGTATTGCAATTATGAAGGATGGTATAATAGAACAGTTGGATACACCTGCTAATATTGTCTTAAATCCAGCGACTGAATACGTAAGAAAATTCACAGAAGAAGTTCCTAGAGAAAAAGTATTGTTAATTGAAGATGTAATGGATAAATCTAAAGAAAACCTTGGTGATTTAAAAGTTTCAAAAGATGAAATTATAGAAAATGTTGCTGAAAAAATTCTTACTCAAGAAAAAACAGTTGCGGTAATTGATAAAGATAAAAATATTATTGGCTCTATTAACCCAACTAAAATAATCAATACAGTTTTTGGAGGAAGAAAAAATAATAATTAATTATGGAACTTTTAAAAAAATATCCGAAAATATTTCAATGGTTATTTTTATTAGTTGTATTTTTTGCTTTATGTTTTGCAATTGAGGTTCCTGAAACATACAAATTTATCCGAGGTCAAGCAGAATTTGTAAAAGATCCTAATCAGAGTAGTTATGTATTTTTGGGTAAAGAAGTAAGATACTATGCTTTTGATGTTTTTTGGAGATTGCCTCCATTACTTGGATGGTTGCCTATTTGGATAAACGATTCTTTATTTTTTTTAATGAACGAATGGATGCCAATTGAAGTTTGGAATGAAGATACTCAAGAATTTAAAAGTCGTCCTATAGTTTTACAAATAAGTAGAAATTTAACAGCGTTCATGACTTTTTTAATAGAGTTGATAAGAGAAATTTTATTAGGTGGTCTTGAAACAATTGTAGCTTTTACAAGTTGGGACTGGATAGACAAAAATCCTTGGGCAGAATTACCTGGTTTGCCCTGGACTATTGTAGCGGCAGGTGCAGCTTTACTTTCTTATAAACTTAGCGGAAAAGGTTTAGCTTTATTTGCAGGTTTAACTATGATTTACATTTCTCTTTTTGGTCAATGGAAACCCTCAATGCAAACTCTTTCATTCATACTAGTTGCAGCACCATTGTCATTTATTTTTGGTCTAGGCTTAGGAATTGCAGCATTTAAAAGCAAACGTGTTGAAAAAGCTTTATATCCAATATTATTAGTAATGCAGACGATGCCCCAATACGCAGTATTAGTTCCTGCGTTAGTTCTTTTTGGTGTTGGTGACCATGCTGCAGTAATCATAACTATGGTTGTGGCTATTCCACCTATGATATTGTTAACTATATTAGGTTTAAGAGCTGTACCACCAGAAGTTATTGAAGCTGGTAGAATGAGTGGATGTAATAATTTTCAATTAATGTTTAAAGTATTAATTCCAACTGCTAGAAGAGATATTTTAATTGGAGTAAATCAAGTCATCATGGTGTGCTTTTCGATGGCAGTTATTTCAGCTTTTATTGGTGCAAAAGGTTTAGGATTTAATTTATTATTAGCATTAAACCAATTAAACATTGGGTTAGCTCTAGAGGCAGGCTTATGTATCAGCTTAATTGCAATTTTATTAGATAAGATGTCATTAGCGTGGGCTAATAAGCAAGAAGATTATTTTGGCAACCTAACATTCTTTCAAAGAAATAAAAATTTACTCTTTTTCGCTGCAACAGTAGTGATTGGAATAATACTTGCTTATGTTGGAACATTTTTATTTAAAGGCACATTTAATTATTTGTTTGAAATTCCACACAATAAAGGAATATCAACTGCTGATTTTTGGAATAAAGGTGTTGATTGGATTTTTGATACTTTCTTCGTATATATCAAAGCATTTAACACCTGGTTAATTAAAGAGGTGCTTCAACCAATGAGAGCGCTGTATTTAAGGATGCCAGCAATTGCTACAATAGTTTTAGTTGTTGGTGCAGGATATTTAATCGGCGGTTTACGTTCTGCCCTGGTGGTTTGTGCTTTAACTTTATTTATCGCATTTAGTCCTTGGTGGGATAGAGCTTTAGTCACGGCATATATGGCAACTTTTGGAGTAATTGTTTCTTGTATTATCGGATTTACTGTTGGAACTTTATGTTTTCAAAATAAACATTCAGCCAATTTTATGTTGGGTGTATGTGATATTTTTCAAACATTCCCATCATTTGTATATTTGATACCTGTAATGATGTTATTTGGTATAACTGATACATCCGTATTAATCGCAGTTATAGTCTACGCAACTATACCTGCAACCAGATATACAATTGAAGGACTTAGAAGTGTTCCAGCTGGCTTACATGATGCAGCAACGATGTCGGGTGTAAATAAATTTCAAAGATTAACAAAAATAGAATTTCCTTTAGCATTCCCGCATATGATGCTTGGTATTAATCAAACAATTGTATTTGCTTTATTTATGGTAATCATTGGAGCATTCATTGGAACAGAAGATTTAGGTCAATATATTTTAAAAGCATTATCAGATAAAAAAGGTGCAGGTATTGGATTAACACTTGGTATATGTGTAGCTTTTATAGCTTTGATATTTGATAATTTAATTAGAGCTTACGTTCAAAAAAGAAAAAAACATCTAGGTATTGATTAATTCTAATTTATTTATCTAAAAAAGTTTTTAATGAGTCATCCATAGCAGTTGCCCATGGAGTATGGTGAATTGGGGCAACAGAACCTGTTACAGGTGAAGAAAAAGATTTGTTTCTATAAGTTAATATATTCTCTACTTTATGATGTTCCCATTCTTTAAAATGTTTTCTAATTAATTCAAAATCAATTTTTGGATAATCTGACATTTCATGAAGCTCTTTTGTATATTCAGTTTGAAAATCGATCATTTGATCTGGATTTTCTAATTTTTCCTCCATAGCAACCCATTTATTTATATCTTTTTCGATTTCTTTATCATTTGGAACTTGAATCTTATTCATTATCACATCTCTTGCGTACCAAGCCTGACAATCAAACATATTAAATGTATGAAACTGATCTTGCATACCAAGATATAAAAGTTTGTGATTATCTTGCCATACTACACCTTTATATAACTTTGGTGGATAAAGTCTGTTTCTAGTTTTTAACTGTAAATTTTCCTCCAAAAAAGGAAAATGATGAAGGTAACCAGTACATAAAATTACCACATCAGCTTCTTGCTCAGTACCATCTTTAAAAATTGCTTTTTTTCCCTCTAGTCGATCTAAGTAATGAACTTCTTTCATTCCTTTAGGCCACTTAAATCCCATGGGATTATTTCTATATCCAATAGTTACGCTTTTAGCACCGTATTTGTTGCATTGAAGTGCCACATCTTCAGCAGAATAACTACTGCCTAGAACTATTACATTTTTATTTCTAAATTCCTCTGCATCTCTAAAATCATGTGAATGCATAATTCTTCCAGGAAAAGAATCCATTCCCTCATATTCTGGAATGTAAGGAACAGAAAAATGTCCAGTGGACACTACTACAAAATCGAAATTATCTTTTAATACTTTATCATTAATTTTATCTTGATAACTTAATTCGAATTTATCATTTTTATAAATTGTGCTTACTACTCTAGTATTAAATTTGATTTTGCTTTTTAATTTTCCTTTGCTTACTCTTCCAACAATGTAGTCATACAAAACTGCCCTAGGAGGAAAAGATGGAATAGCTTTACCAAAATGTTCATCAAATGAATAATCTGCAAATTCTAAACATTCTTTTGGTCCGTTTGACCATAGATATCTATACATGCTGTTATGCACGGGATCTCCATACTGATCAGAGCCAGTTCTCCAATTATAGTTCCACAATCCTCCCCAGTCCTCTTGTTTTTCAAAACAAACTATATCGGGGATTTTTTCCCCATTTTTTTCTGCTAATTCAAATGCCCTGAGCATAGACAGTCCACATGGTCCAGCTCCTATTATTGCTACTTTTGTCATTAAGTTACTAAATTATTATTTGTAAAATTATTTTACTAACAAAATTAGGAATTTAAAATAAAATATTACAATATAATTAAGATTATTTGAGATTACTTTCTCTCGTATGTGTTGTATTAAACACATAATTTTTGAGCTAAATACATATGAAAAAAATTTTGGTAATTGGAGGTGGTGCAATGGGTTCTGCTTTTACGATCCCGTGTCTTGAAAATAAAAATGATGTCACAATAACTGAACCTTACTCAAAAAGATTTATTAAAGATTTATCTTCAAAAAAAAAGTTTCATTCTGCGTTGAAAATTAAACTTCCAAGTAAGTTAAAATTTAAGAAATTTTCAAGTGATCTTTTAGAGGAAAAATTTGATCTTTTAGTAATTGCTTTAAGTTTACCCGGGATCGATTTTATTGCTAAAAAATTAAGATATAAAAAGATAAAAACTCCAGTTTTAGTACTTACTAAAGGATTAAAATATGTATCTAAAGATAAGAAAATTTTAACAATTTCAGAAAATTTAATAAGAAACTCTGGAATAAAAAATGTGTCAGTTTTAAAAGGTCCTTGTTTAGCAAAAGAATTAGCCAGAAAAAGTCAAACAAGTGTTGTCATAGCAAATAAAAGCATTAATTTTGCAAAAAAAATTGGAAAAAGAATTTCAACAAAATATTATCTTGCTGAATTTTCTAAAGATGTCATTGGGGTTGAGGTATGTTCTGCAATTAAAAACATATATTCAATGATAATTGGAGCTGGTCAAAGCTTAAATGCTTCATCTAATTTATTTCAGAAATCGATTTTAGAAATGATTTTTTTAACTAAATACTTTAAAGGCAAAGAAGAAACTACCCTAGGACTTGCTGGAGCTGGTGATTTATATGTTAGTGCAGCAGGTGGTCGAAATAGTAAAATGGGAAGTTACTTAGGTAAAGGTTATACATTTAAAATTGCAAAGAAAAAATTTATGCCAAATGATACTGTTGAGGGAGAACAACTTGTCAGAGAAATTGCACCATTTATATTAAAAAGAATTGATAAAAAGAAAATTCCTTTAATGATTAATTTGTTTAGAGCAATATTGAATAATAAAAAACTCAAATTCAGTTAAGATTATATATGAAATTTAATTGGAATTATCCGACAACAGTTTGGGTTGGTGAAGATAGAGTAAATGATTTGAGTGAAGCATGTATAAATTTAAAGATTGTTAAACCTTTATTTGTTACTGATAAAGATCTAGTTAATTTACTATTCATACAAAAAATTATAAATGAAATTAAAAGTAAATTTAAAAAATTGAAAATTTTTTCAAATTTTTCTGGAAATCCAATTGGAGAAAATGTTGATGAGGGTGTAAATGAATTTAAAAAAAATAATTGCGATGGAGTTATTGCAATAGGAGGAGGAAGTGCAATTGACGTCGGAAAGGCTATTGCGTTTATGTCGGGACAAAATAGACCTATATGGGATTTTGAAGATATAGGAGATTATTGGAAAAGAGCTAATGAAAAAAAAATCTCGCCAATAATTGCAATTCCAACAACAGCTGGAACAGGATCTGAAACAGGTCGAGCATCAGCTATCATAAATAAAAAAACAGGTATTAAAAAAATTATTTTTCATCCCAAAATATTACCTTCAATTGTTATTTTAGATCCAAAATTAACCTTAGAGCTTTCTCCAAGATTAACAGCAGCTACAGGTATGGATGCATTAGCTCATAACCTTGAGGCTTTTTGTGCACCAAACTATCATCCAATGGCAGAAGGTATTGCTTTAGAAGGGATGAAATTGATTAAGAAATCACTAGTAGTTGCATTCAAAGATGGAGGAAATATCGAAGCAAGACAAAATTTATTAACAGCTTCATCAATGGGCTCAACAGCTTTTCAAAAAGGATTAGGTGCCATTCATTCATTGAGCCATCCAGTAAATGCCCAACATAATATTCATCACGGATTATCAAATGCAATTTTTATGCCATATGTTTTAACATTTAACAAAAACTCTATAGAAAAAAAAATAATTTCAATATGTGATTACTTAGGATTAGATAAAAAATTTAATAGCTTTTTAGAATGGATATTAGATTTAAGAAAAGAATTGGAAATTCCTCATAAGCTCTCTGATATTATGGATTGTTCAAAAATCAATTTAGATAAATTATCTTTAATGGCATACGAAGATCCATCAACAAGTGGAAATCCAAGGAAAATTGATAAAGATGATCTGAAGATGATGTATGAGTACAGTATTTCAGGAGATTTATTCAAATGAAGAATATCTTAATTGTTGAGGGAAATTTAAGAGAAGAAAATCAAAGTTTTTCAAAAGTTGGGATACAAACTCATACAGAAAGTTTAAAAGATAGTCTTGCTTATTTCACTAATGAACTAAAATTTGATGTTGTTAATCCATCATCAGATCAAAATACTCAATTAATATCTGACAAACTTGAAAATTATGATGGGTTAATATGGGGAGGTAGTAGCTTAAATATTTATAATGATACTCCAGAAATCAAAAAGCAAATTGAATTTATGAAAGATTGTCAAAAAAAAGTAAAAAAAATTTTAGCTATTTGTTGGGGCATGCAAGTAGCAGTTACTGCTGCTGGGGGTCAGGTTAAAAAAGCAAATAACTCGCATATTGGAATAGCAAATGAAATTGAAGTCAATGAGAATGGAATAAAACATCCTTTGTATATTAACAAAGATAGAAAATTTAATTCACCCGCATTTAATTTTGATGAGGTTGTAAAATTACCAAAAAATGGAATTTGTTTAGCTTCAAATAAGATAAACAAAATACAAAGTTTATATTTTGAGATAAATGATACTAAAGTTTGGGGACTGCAATATCATCCAGAGATAACCTATGAGAAAATGATAAGCTTAATTCAGTTTAGAAAAGATAAATTGATTGAAAATAGAAAAGTTTTTAAAAACACCGAGGATGTTGAAAAACATATATTATTTATTAAAAAAGAAATTTTGGTAACGAATAGAGAAAAAAGAATGTTGGAATTAAAAAATTGGCTTAATTATCTAAATTAAAATAAGCCTTCTATTTCACCTTTATCATTTAATTTAATAGAGTCTGCAGCAGGTACTCTTGGTAGACCTGGCATTGTCATTATCTCTCCACATACAACAACAATAAACTCTGCACCCGATGACAATCTTACTTCTCTTACTGGTAATACATGTCCAGTTGGTGCTCCCTTAAGATTGGGATCTGTTGAAAAACTATATTGAGTTTTAGCAATACACACTGGAAGATTTCCGTAACCTTTTTCCTCGAAATCTTTTAATTGCTGCCTCACTTTTGTGTCAGCAACAACTTCACTTGCATGGTAAATTTCTTGAGCAATTTTCTCGATTTTTTTAAACAAAGGTAATTTGTCTCCATATAAATATTTAAATGTATCTTGATTATCCTCACAAATAGCCACAACATTTTTTGCAAGTTCTTTTGTTCCTTCACTTCCATCAGACCAATGAGTACATTTTGAAGCTTTAACACCTTGAGTTTTACAAAAATCTAACAATGTTTTCATTTCTTTATCTGAGTCAGAAATAAAATGGTTTACAGCAATTGTAACAGGCAATCCAAATTTTCGTGTGTTATTTATATGTCTTTCTAGATTTACTAACCCTTTTTTTAATGCTTTTACATCTTCATTTTTCAATTCATCCTTTGATACACCGCCATGCATTTTAAGAGCTCTAATGGTTGCAACGATAACTACACAATCAGGTTTCAATCCTGATTTTCTACATTTAATGTTAAAAAATTTCTCCGCCCCAAGATCTGCACCAAATCCAGCTTCTGTGACAACATAATCCGCTAATTTGAGTCCTGCCTTTGTAGCTATTACAGAATTACAACCATGAGCAATATTAGCAAAAGGACCTCCATGAATAATAGCAGGATTATTTTCTAAAGTTTGGGTTACATTTGGTCTAATTGCTTCTTTAAGTAAAACTGTCATTGGTCCTTGTGCATTTAAATCTTTTGCATGTATAGGTTTTTTATCTCTAGTGTATCCAATTGTTATATTTGCAATCCTATTTTCCAAATCTTTTAAATCTGATGCTAGACAAAAGATGGCCATAAGTTCTGAAGCAACTGTAATGTCAAAACTGTCTTGACGTGGATATCCATTTGCTACACCTCCTAAATCTACGATGATTGATCTTAAGGATCTATCATTCATGTCCATTACTCTTCTCCAAGAAACTCTTCTAACATCGATATTTAATTTATTACCCCAATAAATATGATTATCGATAAGGGCAGATAATAAATTATGAGCAGAAGTAATTGCATGAAAATCCCCAGTGAAATGTAAATTTATTTGTTCCATTGGAACAACTTGAGCATAACCTCCTCCAGCTGCACCACCTTTTAATCCAAAAGATGGCCCTAGACTTGGTTCTCTTAAACATACTATAGATTTTTTTCCAATTTTATTTAAGCCGTCATTAAGACCAACCGATGTTGTTGTTTTTCCTTCACCAGCTGGAGTAGGTGTTATTGCGGTTACTAAAATTAGCTTTCCATCTTTTTTATTTTTTAAATTATTTAAATAATTCAAATTTATTTTTGCAATATGGCGACCCATTGGGCTAAAAGCAGAACTTTCGTCAGGAACATTTATTTTAGCCAGAATATCCTTTATAGGCTGCATTTTAGCTTCTCTTGCTATTTGGATATCTGATTTATATTCACTCATTTAAAATCTCAAAATTGGTCGATTAGTATCTCTTTTTATAGGCTTTGGAAATATCTAAAAATTATATATAAAAAAAATATGAACTATTTATATTCATTATTATAAAATTCACATATGCAAAAATATTCAATATTTAGCCTGATAAAAAACGCTTTTTCTAATCATGAAAAATGGGATTTAGCGTGGAAAGATCCAACTCCAAAGAAAGAATATGATGTTGTTATTATTGGCGGTGGAGGCCATGGTTTAGCTACAGCTTATTATCTTGCAAAAGAACATAAGATTACGAATGTTGCAATCATAGAGAAAGGTTGGATCGGTGGAGGTAATATTGGAAGAAATACAACAATCATTAGATCTAATTTCATGTACGATGATAATGCGAAATTTAATGAATTTGGAATGAATTTGTGGCGTAACATGAGTCAAGAATTAAATTTTAATGTCATGTTTTCTCCAAGAGGAATAATTAATTTGGCTCATTCAGATGCTCAAATGAATGCTTATGCTCGTAGGGGAAACTCTATGAGATTAAATGGTATTGATGCAGTTTTACTAAATAGAGAGGAAGTTAAAAAAATTATCCCAATGGCAGATTTTTCTGAAGATGTCAGGTATCCTATTTTTGGTGGTTTGGCCCAACCAAGTGCTGGTACAGCAAGACACGATGCTGTTGCTTGGGGCTATGCTCGTCAAGCTGACTCAATGGGGGTAGATATAATTCAAAATTGTGAGGTGACTGGCTTTGATGTTTCGGCTGGAAAAATTCAAGGAATTAGAACTTCAAGAGGAGATATTAAGACAAAAAAAATTGGTCTTTGCGTTGCTGGAAGTACAAATGTTTTAGCTGAAAAATTAAACATGACATTGCCTATTGAAACTCATCTTTTGCAAGCTTGTGTCTCAGAGCCTGTTAAACCTATTTTAGATGGTGTTGTTACTTTTGGTGCAGGTCATTTTTATATAAGTCAATCAGACAAAGGTGAGATGGTAATGGGAGGTGATTTAGACGGGTATAATAGTTATGCACAAAAAGGAAATTTGCCAACTATCCAACATGTGTTAACTGGTGGTATCGCCTTGTTTCCTTTTTTAAGTAGATTAAAGATGCTTAGAACCTGGGGCGGTATTATGGATATGTCTATGGATGGATCTCCAATAATTGATAAAACTCATATTGAGGGATTATATCTAAATTGTGGATGGTGTTATGGTGGATTCAAATCTGTTCCATCCTCTGGTTGGACTTTTGCACATACTATTGCACAAGATAAAGTTCATGAATTGAATGAGGGTTTTAGTTTGAATAGATTTTCAAGAGGATATTTGTTGGACGAAAAAGGCCTTGGAACAAAAACTTGGATTTCTTAAATGCTTTATATTAAATGTCCTTACTGTGGATACAGATCTCAAAAAGAATTTGCCTATGGTGGAGATGGAACAATTAAGAGACCAGAACTCAATCAAAATATATCAGATGAAAAGTGGGATGAGTTTGTTTATTTCCGAAAAAGCCCTAGAGGCAAACATATAGAGTTGTGGCATCATATAGCTGGCTGCAGGCAATGGTTTCAAGTACAAAGAAATACAGTTACACATGAAATTTTTCAGACTGCAAAAATGGGTGAAGATATCAAATGAGTCAATCACATCGCTTGAATAATGAAGGACTAGTTAATAGAGATAACAAAATTTCTTTTAAGTTTAATGGTAAAAAATATTTTGGGTATGAGGGAGATACATTAGCATCAGCTCTATTGGCAAATGGTGTTCATTTAGTTGGTAGAAGTTTTAAGTATCATAGACCAAGAGGATTTTTTGGTGCTGGTGTTGACGAGCCAAATGCAAAGCTTCAGATTAAACTTAATGGCCATTCAGAACCTAATGTTAATGCAACAGAAATTGAATTAGTTGATGGTATTGAGGCCTCAAGTCAAAATTGTTGGCCGTCTGTCCAATTTGATATTGGAGCTATAAATAACTTTTTGAATAAATTTTTTCCTGCTGGTTTTTATTACAAAACATTTATGTGGCCAAAAAGTTTTTGGTATAAGATTTATGAGCCATTTATAAGAAAAGCAGCTGGTTTGGGAGTTGCATCAGCTAAAAAAGACAAAGAGCGGTATGAACATAAATACGAATATTGTGATTTACTAGTAACAGGATCAGGTCCTGCTGGATTATCGACTGCATATGCAGCTGCAAAAAATGGTGCAAAAGTAATTTTAGCGGAGGATAAACCTAGATTTGGGGGTTCGCTATTAACTGATAACGTTACAATAGACAACTTATCGGGAAAAGCTTGGTCATATAAAATCATTTCTGAATTAAAAGAAATGCCAAATGTGATTGTTAAAAATAGATCACAAGTATTTGGTTATTATGATCATAATATGATGGTAATGTTTGAAAGGACGGGTGATCATTTAAAAGATAAACCTAAATATACACCAAGGCAAAGACTATGGTATATCAGAGCTAAAGAAGTTTTATTATCAACAGGCTCAATTGAAAGACCCATAGTTTTTGGAAATAATGATACACCAGGCATTTTTTTATCTGCGGCAGCTAAAGAATATATTAAAGTTTACGGAGTATTAGTTGGAAAAAAACCATTAATCTTTACAAATAATGATAGTGCTTATGAAACTGCATTAGAATTTAAAAATCAAGGTATTCAACCAGTTATATTAGACACCAGAGAAGAACAGTCATCTGAATTAATTGATGAGGCTAAAAATCAAAATATAGAAATTAAGTTTTCACATGCAGTAATGGCGGCTAACGGATATAAAAAAGTAAAGTCAGCTTTAATTGGAAAATTGAATAAAGATAAATCTGGTTTTGAAACTTCAGAAACTATCGAATGTGACTGTATTTGTGTATCTGGGTTTTGGACACCTACAGTTCATTTAGCTTCACAATCTGGAAATAGACTTGAGTTCAATGATCAAATTGATGCTTTTGTACCTAACATTTCAAAACAAAATGAAAAATCTATTGGTGCTTCAAAAGGTACTTTTACATTGAAAGAAACATTGGAAGAAGGTTTTAAAATTGGTTTCGAAGTTTCTAAAAATATTACTAAAAATGATAATTTTGTTTCAACTCCGAATTCGAATGAACCCAAAAAAAATATACATGATAAATTTTGGTGTTCACCTTTACCAGAAGGTAAAGATTACAAGCGTTTTGTAGATTTTCAAAACGATGTAGCAGTTTCAGATATAGAAATTGCGTTGAGAGAAGGCTACAGGTCTATAGAGCACGTTAAAAGATATACAACATTAGGTATGGCAACAGATCAGGGTCGTACAAGTAACTTAAATGGTCTTCAATTAGTTGCAAATGTGGAAAAAAAAATTGTTCCTCAAGTTGGTCATACCACATTTAGACCACCATTTACTCCAATTACAATTGGTACAATTGTTGGAAGGGAAGTTGACATGGAATACATGCCAACAAGGAAAACTCCAATGCACACATGGCATGAAAAAAATAACGCTGTGTTTGTTGATGCTGGGGCTTGGAAAAGACCCAGATATTATAAACAAGGAAATGAAACTTTGCTTGAAGCTGCGAAAAGAGAAGCAAAAAATGTTAGAGAACATGTTGGGATATGTGATGTAACAACGCTTGGAAAAATTGATATTAAAGGACCTGACGCAGCGGAATTTTTAAATAGAGTTTATACAAATGCATGGTTAAAGCTTCCTGTAGGCAAAGCCAGATATGGTGTAATGCTACGTGAAGATGGAATAGTAATGGACGATGGAACAACTACTAGAATTTCAGAAAACCATTATCATATGACAACTACTACAGCTCAAGCGGCAAATGTTTTATCTCATTTAGAATATTATCTTCAAGTTGTTTGGCCAGATCTGAAAGTGAATGTTTTGTCTACAACAGAACAATGGGCCGGAGCAGCGCTTGCGGGCCCAAAATCTCGGAGTGTTTTAGCTAAATTATTTCCAAATTTAGATGTAAGCAATGAGTCACTTCCATTTATGGGTTATGTGGAAGGAGATTTATTTGGTGTAAACGCAAGAATATTTAGAATTTCCTTTTCAGGTGAACTTGCTTACGAAATAAATGTAGAATCTGATTGTGGTTTATTCATGTGGAAAAAAATGATGGATATTGGAAAAGATTTTAATATTCAGCCTTATGGAACTGAGGCATTATCGACTTTAAGAATTGAAATGGGTCATGTAGCTGGTCCAGAATTAGATGGACGAACTATTCCTAGTGATGTCTCTTTAGAAGGTTTGGTGTCAAAAAAAAAAGATTTTATTGGTAAAAGATCTTTACAAAAAGAAGCATTTAATAAAAGTGATAGACAAAAGATTGTTGGTTTAGTTCCTACAGATAAAAAATCCAGTATTCCAGAAGGTTCACACTTAGTAGTAAATAAAAATGCTAAATTGCCTAATCCAAAGTTAGGACATGTATCTTCATCGTGTTGGAGCGTTGAAAACAACAACCCGTTCTCTTTAGCTATTATAAAAGATGGAAAAAATATGATTGGAAAAAAATTATTTGCTGTATCTCCATTAAAAAATACTGCTATAGAGGTTGAGGTTATTTCCTCTCATTATGTTGATCATGAAGGAAAGAGAGTAAGATCATGACAAGTATATCATCATTAAATTTTGTCCACAAACTTGGAAAATTTGGAGATTATTATGAGAAAAAGGATCATGAATTATTAAAAGTTTCAGAAGTAAATGGATTATTGATATTTCAAATTGCAAAATATAATAAGTCTAAATTTGATGTATCAAAAATTAATATTGATGGTCTTAATTTACCATCTCCTTTAAAATCATCTTCAAACTTAAATACTAGAATATTATGGTTTGGTCCTGATAATTGGTTAGTTTTTTCTAATATTTTAGATCTTCTTGCAAAAGAAAAAAAACAGTTTAAAGAGGAAAATTTTGCAATTACAGATATTTCAAACTCAAGAACTATAATTGAGTTGGAAGGAAATTTAGTAAATGAAGTTCTTAAAAAAGGTTGTCCATTAGATATCAATAATTTTAAAGAGGGTGATTGCGCAAACTCAGTATATAATGGAATTACAATTACAATTGATTTTATTTCAAACAAACCAAATAAAGTAAGAATATTAGGTCTAAGAAGTTTTGGAGAATCTTTGCATCATTCAATAACTGATGCTTGTTTAGAATTTGGCTATAAAGCTATTTAATTTATTTCCTTGTTGCAATATACACTCCAATTGAAGCTATAAAAAAACCAACCAGATCTATTTTAGTTAATATTTCCCCAAGAAAAAACCATCCCATTAATGCAGAAACAGAGGGTATCAAAAAAAATATAGATACAGTTTTACTAGCTGAATTTTTCTTAATTAAAAACATCAAGATTGTAAAAGCACCGAAAGAAACTAAAAATATTTGATGACTTATAGATATAAAAAAAGTCTTTGTAAAATCAATGAATGGATCTACAAAAAAAATGATTATAGATAAATGAAATAAGCATCCACCTATTGCTTGATAGAAATTACTAACAGATAAAGGTAGATTGTTACTTAATTTTTTTTGCCATATAGTTGATATTGTAATAGCGATTAAAGCTACTATTGTGGCAATTAAACCTAAAAAGGGTATATCTGCACCTAAATCAAAACCTAAAACTAAAATAGCACCAGTTAAACCAAGTATTGCACCGATCCATTGTTTGATTGTAATTTTTTCGTTTAATATCGGACCACTAACAATATTTGTTAAAACTGGTTGAAGAGTTACAATTAGTGCAGCTATACCAGTGGGCATTCCAATAGAAATCGAGAAAAATACACCACCTAAATAAAATCCATGAAAGAGAATTCCGCTAATTAATGACTCAATGAGATTATTTTTTTTTGTAGCGATCGAATTTTTTGAGTAAAGACAAAATAAATAAAATCCTAATGCAACAAAAAAAAATCTAAAGGCTAACGCTGAAAATGGATCACTATTATCTACAATTGGTTTTGTAGTAATAAAAGCTGATGACCATAATAATATAAATATGACTGGGTAAATTCTGATCATTTTAGGTTTTATAAAAAAATTATACTTACATTTGATTCTCAAATTTAGTTAAATTTGTATATGAAAATTAAGGTTTTAGAAAAAAATTATAATTCTACCTTGAGTTGTAATTTAAAATGATTAAGAATCTTTGACATGATAAAAAAAAAAATAATTTTAGGATTTTTTTTACTCATTTCATTAGGAGCTTGTGCAGCTCCATCGGCCATGTTGGGTCCTGCATATACTTTCACATCTACAGGCAACGTACTCCAGGCAGGGTTTTCTTATGGTTCTAGTGAATTAGTTACAATGTATACAGGGAAAACACCAATCGAAAATGTAATTGATATTACATCTTCTGATAAAGACAATATTCAAAAAAAAACTTTAGAAAGTGAAGACTTTAAAGATTTAGTTAAGAGTCGAATTAAAAAAACAAATCATATCTTAAATAATATCAATCAATAATATTTAATTTAATTAAATTATTTTGCTTGGTTTCTTTGCACCAAAGCTCATAACTTTCACACATTCTCCAAATATGATCAAACGCTCTTTGAGAAATTTCTAAAGGGAAGTGACTTTTTGTAAAATATAAATCAGGAAATTGAATTAATTGTTTAATCATCATTTCTTTTTGAATATTGAGTAATTTAATAGTTTCTTTAGGTATTTCTTTTTTTGTTTTTTTATCAATAAAATTATTCTGATTAAGTTTATTAAGCCAATCATCATGAAATTTTCCACTACTTATATAATTATAAGTTTCTGAGCCGATAAATGTATCAATTGCATCTAAATTTGATAACTCAGGATTTTTTTTTTTAATCTCTACAATTTCTTTGTAAATTTTTTCTGCAACAAATAAAACATATGGTCGTTCTTTAGATTGCTTCATTTAATTCTTATTTTTCTTTGCTGCAGCATAAGCTAAAATTAAATTTGGATCTAAGAATAACTTTGACGATTTGATAGTATTTAAAGATTTAAAAGCAAAAATAGCAATTGGTAGCTCAGTACAACCCAAAATAATTTTTTTACACTTTTTTTTTATTAAATAATTAATTGCAGGTTGGATTAATTTATTAGCTTTTTTTACTCGACCCATTTTTACTTCTTTTATTGCTTTATTTACACTTTGTTTTTGAAGTTTATAATTTGGAAAAAATAATTCGTATTTATCATTAAAAATTTTATCATAAACTTTTGTCCGCAAAGTACCTTATGTTGCCAACAAACCTATTCTAGAGTTTTCAATACAATTCTTTCTTGCATGTTTGAATACTTCTTTTGGCATATTTATAATTGGAATTTTAATTTTTTTTTGTAAATCCTCGTACCAGTAGTGAGCAGTATTACATGGTATTACAATAAATTTACATTTTGCTTTTTCTAATTTTTTACATCCATCAACTAAACTTTTTAGGACTTTCTTATATTTTTTCTTTGAAGAAGTATTTTTGGATCTACTTGAAATCAATCCAGTGGTTTTTCCTATGGACTCTGGTCTTCCTGGTATATTTGATTTATTATATAAAAAAAATAATGGGTAATCTTGATCTATTTTACCTCTGTATTGAATTGCTAATTTATTACAAAAATCTAAACCTGCTTGTGTTCCCATTCCTCCAAGAATACCAATCATAATTTAAATTTTTTTTTAGAATAGATTATTGGCTATAAAAATAAATCAAATCTTTTAAGTGATTTAGTATATATAGCCAATAGATTTTAATATGAAAATTATGCAGATTTTAAGTTGACTGCTGAGGGACCTTTGGGACCATCTTCAACATCGAAAGTCAAACCTTGACCCTCATCTAAACCATTCATGCCAGCATCTCTAACAGCTGAAATGTGGACAAAAACATCTTTTTCTTTATCTTCTCTTTCAATAAAACCATAACCTTTGGTTGGATTGAACCATTTTACTTTACCTTGTAGACTCATATTTTTTCTTACTTATTGTTACGTTAATTTATTACTTATAATTAAGTAATTAAGCCTTTTTTATAATTTTAAGAGTTTTGTCAACAAAATTGATCTTTTTGATCAATATTTTATTTTAATCGTTGTCAATAAGTCTAGATAAATAAAGTGAATTTGTGTCTTTTTTATAATGAGCAAACGGCTCACAAGGCTCAAAATTACACTTCTTAAACAATCTTCTGGCTGGTTCGAAAAACTTACCAGCTCCTGTTTCCACACTTATTTTTTTAATATTTAGTTTCTTCGCTTCCTCGATAAGATGCAAAATAATTTTAATACCATTACCTTTGTTTCTAAATTTATCATGAACTCTAATTGATTTAAATTCTCCGTGTTCTCTATCTAAAAATTTGAGTGCACCACATCCCATTAATTTTTCATTATCCCACAAGCTCCAAAATTTTATTGATGATATTTTTAATCCTGGAATATCCAATACATGAGCACTTCCTTCAGGAGATGCAGCTCTTAATTCAATAAAATGTTTTGCTAGAAGCTCATTAACTTCAGGATGATCAAAATTTCCTTCTATTGATTTAAGCATTAAATTAAAGTTGTTATATGACCCATTTTTCTTTTATCTTTTATTTCTTTTTTTAAATAATCATAGAAAAATTCTTTATCAGTTAAATTTTTATTTTCCCTATAAGGTTTTATTTGGTTACCTATTAGGTTTACCATTTTTGCATTTGAAATTTTTTTTAATTGAACTTTTTCTAAAGAACAAACAGCTCTGATATGATTTTCAAATTGACTGATATTATAAGCATTAATAGTTAAATGTCCTGAGTTATGAACTCTGGGAGCTATCTCATTAACGAACAAATTGTCATTTCTATCTACAAAAAATTCTACACATAGTGTTCCAATATATTTTAGCTCCTCTGCAATAATTACTGCCCACTCTTTTGATAAATTATAAATTTCCTTATTAATTTCTGCAGGTATTTTTGAGTATTTTAAAATTTGATCTTCATGTGTATTTTCTATTGGATCGTATATCTCATATTTATTATTTCCAAATCTTGTGATGATAACAGAAATTTCTTTTTTCAATTTAACAAGTTTTTCTAATATATAGCCCTTTGAAAAATTGATTTTTAAATTTTCAAAATCAAGAATTGTTTTTATTGGGTATTGACCTTTTCCATCATAACCCATTGTTGTTGTTTTTAAAATCCCTGGAAGAAAATCCTCTAAAGTATTTATGTCCTCTTTTTTTTCAACCAACACATATCTGGTAGTTCTCAAATTAAGTTTATTTACAAAATCTTTTTCGGCCAATCTATGCTGAATAATTCTGTTAATTGATGGTTTTGGGTAAACTGATTTAACTTTATTTATTTCATTGAGTGTTTCATATGGAATATTTTCAAATTCATAAGTTACAACATCTGATTTATTTGCAAATTCTATAATTTTTTCAATATTTGAATAATCTGCAAATATGAATTCATCACAAAAATTTTGTGCAGGAGCATCAACATCATCACAATAAATAATTGTTTTTATATTTAATTTCTTGGCTGCCATGCAAAGCATACTGCCGAGTTGACCTCCTCCAATAATTCCAAGATTTAATTCACCCATATTTTATTTTGGTTTTTTTTTCACAGATTTTGTTTGAGATAAACGCCAATTATTCAATTTTTTTTTAATAGAAGGATTGCTGTTTGCGATGATTGATGCTGCAAGTAATGCAGCGTTAATTGCTCCATCCTCACCAATTGCTAATGTTCCCACAGGAATACCTTTAGGCATTTGAACTATAGATAATAAACTATCAAGTCCTTTAAGCTTCTTACTTTCTATAGGGACACCTAATACTGGTACTGAGGTTAATGATGAAATCATTCCAGGCAGATGAGCAGAGCCTCCAGCTCCAGCAATTATCACTCCAATATTATTTGTCTCTGTAGATCTTGCAAATTCATACATTCTTTTAGGTGTTCTGTGAGCAGAAATTATTTTTGTTTCAAATTTTATACCTATTTTCTGAAGAATTTTTTCAGCTATTTTCATTGTTTTGTAGTCTGATTGGCTTCCCATAACTATTGCAACTTTAAGATTTTTATTAATTTTCATGATCTATTTAGTTTAAACTTTATTTCAAAATTAAATCAAAATTTCAATAAAATAAATAGAATTTAAAAATACATATTGGTATGGTCTATAGAAATTTACTAATATGAAATTTAAAATTGATAATCTTCAATACTGCAATTGGTCTAGAGAAGTTTTTGAGATTAATAGAAAAGCAAATCTTGATGCTGTACATGTTACAGTAGTTTATCATCAAGATTTTGATGAGTTTTGTACTGAAATTAAAAATTGGGATAAATTATTGAATGACAACTCAGATTTAATTTTTTTAGGAAAAGATTATAAAGATATAGAAAAAGCTAAGAGTGAAAAAAAAACAGCTATTTTTTTTGGATTCCAAAACTGCTCTCCAATTGAAGATGATATAGATTTAGTAAAAAAAGTTCATGAGCTTGGTTGTCGATTCATGCAATTAACTTACAATAATCAGTCTTTATTAGCTACTGGTTGTTATGAAAAATTTGATAGTGGAGTAACAAACTTTGGACGCGAAGTAATAAGAGAAATGAACAGAGTTGGGATAGTTATAGATATGTCTCATTCTGCGGAAAAAAGCACTTTTGAAGCTATAGAATTTAGTGAAAAACCAATTGCTATTACTCATGCTAATCCATCTTTTTGGCATCCTGCAAAAAGAAATAAATCATCAGATTTATTAAAAGCTTTAAGTGATAGTGGTGGAATTTTAGGATTATCACTTTATCCACATCATTTAAAAGGAAATACAAATTGTAAATTAGATAGTTTTTGTGAAATGGTTGCTAGAACAGCTGATATAATGAGCATTAAACATATAGGCATTGGATCTGATCTTTGTTTAAATCAACCTGATGAAGTTGTTACATGGATGAGAAATGGGACATGGTCAAAAAGTAAAAATTATGGAGAGGGTTCAAAAAGTAAATCAGGTTTTCCAAAACAACCAGAATGGTTTAAAGATGCAAGAGGCTTTGATAATATCGAAGAGGGGTTAAAAAAGATTGGTTTTGCAGAAATAGAAATTGATGGGATACTAGGTAATAATTGGTATAATTTTTATAAAACTATTTAACAATGAATATTGAATTAAGAGATCCAAATATTATTATGAAATTATCGAGATTGGGTTCATTTCATCAATCTAAACTATCATTTTTAAGGAGTTTTTTAAATGAATTTAAAGATTGGGATTATAAAAGAGATTTATTTGATTTGGATAAAAATGGATTTGGTGTTGCAATTTATTCATTCAAAAAAAAAGAAAGAGCTTATTCATTAATTTGTTTTGCAAATAAAATAGATGATAATGAGAGATCTGATAGAGTTATTGCAACTAAATGGGATGCAGCTTTTACATTGTATGATGGTTCACCAAGCAACAATGACATCGAAAGATTAAAAAATGAGGTGCCAAAGCAAGAAGTTGGAAGATTATCTTATAAAGAACTTACTTTATCAAGAGCAAATAAATCTATTAGAGTTTTTGATCATGTTGTAGAAAGTTTAAGTAACGGTAAACAGCCCAATTTAGATTTGTTAGAAAAAGTTGGTTATCTTTATAGAACAACAGCAGTTTATGGATCAGGAAAATTTGGACTTGCGGATCGTTTTAGAATTAAAAATAGAGAGGAGATCAATGGTCCGTTTAGACTGGAAATGATGTTGGTCTATCTAGTGAGACAATTCACATTCGATCAAGTTAACCATGTTGCAAAAAATAAAAATCCCGAAAAAGCTGTAAGACTTGACTTAAAAATATGCAAAAATCTTGGAATCGGAAACTCAACTGGTTTGGGAATGGCACCATTTATAGTAAATCACCCAACTTTAGTTAATAATTGGATTATGTGTAGAGAAAAAGCTTTAAAAAAAATTAGAGAAATTAAAAATGTTAAAGATGAAGATGCGGATTTATTTAAAGAGTGTTTAAGAAATTCTATTAAAAATATTACAAGCTGGAACACCGAAAGTGAATTTCAAAGAAAAAAAATAAAAGAACTTTTAAAAGATGTTAAAAAATCTTTAAATTTTATTGAAAACAAAATTAATTTTGAGGATGAGTATCCTTTTAATAAAATTTACTTGTGGATAGAAAATGAGACTTGTGAGGAATGTATTGAATATATGGTCTCTATAATGATGGAACCTTATGAGAAAATTCTACAACCTTTAATTAAACAAATGAGCTCTGATGAAGATAAATATTTTAATATTCCTACTCAGCGAACTACTGAGGAATTAAGATTTATTATTGAGAAAAGATATTCAAATATTTTATCTATAGATTTTGAAAAAAGAAAAAATCAAAAAAAATTCTGGTTTATATCTAAAAATAAAGAAGAACCAAGAATTGCAGATCGATTTGAAGAACAAGGTTCCAATCTTGAGCAGCCTTTAGCAATAGCTAGAGATATAAAGAATTTATATGAAAAATTGAAAATATCTAATGGTATTCAGACAATAGATAAATTTTTGTCTGAAAATTCAGATTTAAGACATGTTGTAAGAAGAGCATTTATAATTGAAAAGTTTCCATACTCAGAAATTCAAGATAACACAATCAGTGAAAATATGGTTCCAATTGATATGTTGCGATTAAAATTATCTTTTTTTGGTGCATTAAAATTTGATCCAAGATCAGACAAATGGTTAAGAATATGCATGTTTCAGGGAGCCCCTTTACCGAATGAATTAAAGAATTATGATGATCACTGGGTTTATAAAGCTCATTTAAAAATATGAAATCGCTAAGTGAGATAGAGATTATTTCAAAAAGAGCCAGTCGCGCTGCTGGTTTTTCCTGGGGTATAGCAGAGGAAATAGGAAAAAGTGTAAGACTCCTAGAACTTTTTGGCCTTCCTGGTATCAAAAATTTAAATCAATATTTTCAGGAGATAAATTTAAAAAAATTTGAGAACTTAAAAATTATTAATAAAATCAATAAGTCAACAAATTTAGGATTTTGTCCAATTAGTTTGGGAGTAAGTTTTATAGATCAAGTCAAAACTTTAGAAAATTATAAAAAATGTGAATTTAGTGAAGTGAGATATCCTTTTTTACTCCTTCCTTTCTTAAGTAGAGGATCTGAGATAATAGGGAAAAGAATATTATTTAGATTTGCAAATAATCAATTCTTATTGAATTTTAACGTTAGTATTTCATCTAATTTTTTACAAGATAACTTTTTGAATACAGCTAAGGATATAAAGATAAGTTTTTTAGAAAATAAAGATAATTTTGAGGATTTAGAATGGAAAAAACTCTACCAATTATCAGAAAAAACTTTTGTTGAAGAAACACAAAGTTTAAAGAAAGGAGCAGCCGGAGCTGGATTAACTGACAATGACTAATGAAGAGTATTATAATGATGATGATTTAAAAGAATTAAATAATATTTGTGATGAGTGTAAAAAGGAAGATGAAAGTGTCTCACAAAACTTAATTTTGACTGGTTTTAAATTGTGCAAATCTTGCAGGATATCAAAAACTATTTTTCCAGTTTAACTTACAACACCAGTTTGATTTTGAAATAGAGACAAAAAATAAATTAGAAAAATTATCTGAGGTGCTAAAGAGACTAATGTAGTTTTGATATAATTGTTATAGTTTAAAATAATATTTAGTCCAATTATTAGTGAAATATTATACCATGTGTATGAAATTAAGATAAAAAATAAAAGCACTTCATTAAAAACTATAAAATTTAAAAGAAGTGGAGATTGCGCAAAAGCAACTAAAATAATTAGTTTTCTAAAACTACAATTAGTTTTTTTATTTGGAAATAGTATTATTCCAACAAAATATAAGTATGCGGTCTTAATCACCCATATTAAAAATGAAGATATTATTATAGCTTTTAATGAAGGACCTTTTATTTGTCCCAAATCAAATTGTAAATTCATATAATTTAAAAAAGAGCTATTAGGGATAATACTTATAATGGAACCTAATAAGATAATTAATAGTGCATAATAGATAGAAGCTTCACCAAAATTTTTATTGTCTTTATACAATGATTTATCTAATTTTATTGATCTTAATAATATATTTAAAAATTCACCAAACATTTATTTTTTTTTATTTTTTTCGTCTTTGTAAGAAATAATCAGTGGAAATAGTATTAAAGCAATAAACAATATAATGCAAACTGCAATTAGAAATGTTTTGCTCATTTAAATGGAATTAAGAGGGGAGAGTAAACTCCCCTCTTTGTAAAATATTAACCTTTTACAACTTCTCTTGTATTAGCGTTAAAGGACTCTTTAAATGGAATATCTACCACAACAGCATCTACTGGTTTACCAGAAGTTTCTGAGTACTTTTCAGGAAGATGTACTTTAAATTTAGTTCCAGTTTTATTTTTTGGAAATCCATTAGGGTTTAAAGTCCCATCAAAAGGTACATATCCCATTGCAATATTGGTTTTTTTTTCTGGATGCCACCATGGCGATGTAATGAATCCAACTGGATCTCCACCATTTTCTGGTGATACTAACCAAAAGTCAGGTGCATAATCATCAATAGGCTTACCACCAAGTTCCATCCCGACTAATTGAAGCTTATATGGTTTTTTTCCAGCTTTTATATCTGCTCCCATTTTTTCTAATACAGCTTTACCAACATAGTCACTTTTTTTATTCCATTCACCTTTACCAGATAAAGAAACTTGATAACCTAAATTACATTGATAAGGATTATGTTGTTGGTCCATATCTTGTCCCCAAGAAAGAATTCCTGCTTGAATTCTTCTGTGATGTGCTGGTGCGATAACCATTAAATTATGTTTTTTCCCTGCAGCTAAAACAGCATTCCACATATCATCTGCATACAATGTAGCATCTCTAAGATATATTTCGTAACCAGCTTCACCAGAAAAACCAGATTGAGAAATCACGCAACTTCTTCCCGCAACCTTAACTTCAGCTAAACCATAGAAAGGCATATTTTCTAAATCAACTTGATCTCCCAATAAATCTTTCATAAGTGCTTTAGATTTAGGTCCTTGAATTTGAACAGGACATGCATCTATTTCCTCAATAGTACAATTAAATTTTCCATCAGCATTTACACCTTGAAGATACATTCCTATATCTGAGTCAGATAAAGAAAACCAAAACTCATCTTTAGAAATTCTTAAAAGAATAGGATCATTTAGAACACCACCATATGCATTACATAGAATTACATATCTAGCTCTCATTGGTGAAATTTTCGTTGCATCTCTTGTTATTACATAATCTACAAATTTTTCTGCATCTGGACCTTTAACTTGTATCTGTCTTTCCACAGCTACATTCCACATTGTAACATGATTTACAATCGCATCATATTCAACCATGGCTCCGCCATCTTCAGGTTTGACATATCCTCTAGGATGATAAATTCGATTATAAACAGTTGCTCTCCAACAACCCGCTTGCATTGATAGATGCCAATAAGGTGATTTTCTTACCCTAGTTGAAATTAACATTTCAACTTTAGTTGGCCCACTTTGTCTTAAATTGTATGGTACTTTTCGATCTGATTGATCGACAGAAGTAACATGTTTTAGTTTAGTATAGTCAAATTCTTTAGACATAACTATTCTCCTTCAACCACTTGTTAGTTTCCTTCAAGCCGCCGAATGTATAAATGTGGAAGAAATCAGTATGCGATTTAACTTTCCCAATTAAATCATTAGGGTCTTTAGGTTTCAATAAATCTAACGCCTTACTAAAATTAGATTTAAGAAAGTTTAAGGAATTTTTTGCTCCAACGATATTAGCAAATTTAATTAAGCTAGATATTTTTAGAGGCCCAGTAATTCCCACATGTACTGGTACGCTTTGTTTAGATATAAAATCTATAATAGGCTGAGGGTCTAATAACCATTGGGTTACGATGTAATCAGCATAAGGCTTTTTATCTATCATAGCTTTTTCTAAATCTGAGTCGGATATATCAGGACTCCCCTCTGGGTGTCCAGCGATTCCTATTGTCATCTTCTCAAAATAACCAGTTTCTAAAAGTTGAAACGAGCTATCAAATTTTCCTAAAGGTTCTCTACCACCACCAATTATCAAAACCTGTTTTACCCCTCCATCCTTACATCTTGAAACATAATCTTTGAGTTGTTTCTCGTCATGCATTGATCTTGCTGGAAAATGAGGTACGGGGTTAAAGCCTTTTTTTACAAGCTCAACTGCCTGTTGAGCAGTTTCTCTGTAGTCTCCTCCAGGCAACATTGTGATGTAAATATCATTTACAGGCGGTACCGTTGAAAGGTCAGTTTGAGGTCCAATTTCCAAAGAAAATTTCATTATCTGATCATTATCTTTTTTAAAAAAGCTGTCAAAGAAATTCATTAGAGGGTGTGGCGAAATTTGTTGCCAAAAAAAATGCTCGTGATAATTTTTTTTGTGGACCAAAATCTCAAAAATTTACCCCTCTCAAAAATACTAGATATTGATAAACTTAATAATGTCGATAAGCCAATAGAAACTGCCAATGGCCTACCCAATGAGTGTTATACGAGTAAAGACTATTTTATGCATGAAAGGGAAAAGGTTTTTTTCAACAAATGGACTGTTGTTGGGGTAGCAAGTTCTTTACCCAATCCTGGAGATGCTAAACCTTATAGCCTTTTAGGAGTTCCGCTGATTATCGTAAGAGATAAAAAAATGCAGATTCGTGTTTTTCATAACGTTTGTAGTCACAGGGGTTTTAAACTCCTAGATAAATCATGTTCTTTAAAAAATGTTATTAGATGTCCTTATCATTTTTGGTCTTATGATTTTAGTGGAAAACTTGTTGCTACACCACATATTGGCGGTTTGAACAATCATCAATCAAATGATTTTGATAAAACAAAAAGTAATTTAAAAGAAGTAAAAACTAAAATTTGGATGGATATAATTTTTGTTAATATCAATTCAAATGAAATCGATTTTGATGAATATATTAAACCTTTAGAAAATAGATGGTCAAAGTTTATAAGTAAGAAAGATCATAATTCTTTAGTGCACTCTAATGATTATGGTTATTTTAATTTAGAAGTAGGATGTAATTGGAAATTTGCAATTGAAAATTATTGTGAAAGTTATCATTTGCCTACAATTCATCCAGAGTTAAATAAAGTTTCAAACATTAATGATCATTATCATATTCAAGGATTACCCAATAGATTTGCTGGACAAGGAAGTAAAAAGTACGAACAACTTATGAAAGGAAATAAAAAATTTAATACTTTTTCTAATTGGGATAAAGGAATGTTAAAAAATTCTGAATATATTGCTTTGTTTCCAAATATAATGATAGGTTTACATATTGATCATTTTTATGTTTTTTGGTTAGAACCGTTATCAATGAATAAAACTAAAGAACATATGCAAATGTATTATGTTGGAAATGAAAGTGCTAACGGTAATGAATTAAAAGATTTAAGAAAAGAAAACTCAAGGTTCTGGAAAGATGTTATGTTAGAAGATGTAAGAGCAATTGTGGGAATGCAAGAAGGAAGAAATTCACCAGTTTATAATGGTGGAAATTTTTCTCCTGTAATGGATCAACCAACTCATCAATTTCATAAATGGGTAGCAAATAGTTTAATGAGGTAAAAGATAATGGCACTTAAAGATGTTGGAAATAAAATTCCTATTTATAAACTCAAAACAACTGATGAGGTGATGAAATATTATGACGAGTGGGGTGAGCAGAATAAATATAATAAAGATATGGTTGAATGGAACTATACAGGTCCACAAGAAACCGTACAAGTTTTTAAAAAATATGAGTTAAATAAAGATGCACTTATCTTTGATGCTGGCTGTGGAACTGGTTTAGTAGGATTGGAATTAAAAAAATTTGGTTATAAAAATTTTCATGGAGCTGATCTTTCACAAAAGTTATTAGATACAATTCCAAATAATCTTTACCAAAGATTAACTAAAGTTGATCTGAATAAAACTATAGAGGAAAAAAATAATTTTTATGACTCGGTTATGTGTGTAGGAACTTTTACTTTTGGACACGTCAAACCACAAGCACTAGATGAGTTTGTAAGAATAACCAAAAAAGATGGCTTGATATGTTTTACAATAAATGAAGGTATTTATTTAGAATATGGTTTTGATAAAAAGATTGATGCATTAAAAAAAGAAGGTAAATGGAAAGAATTGGAATTTTTTAAATCTGATTATATTGCTAGTAAAGATGTAAATGCATGGCTTGGATTATATAAGGTAAATAAATGAAAATTGTTTTAATTATGGGACTACCAGGATCTGGAAAAACTACTTTGGCTAATGAACTTGGTCCAATGTTAAATGCAAAAAGATTAAATGCAGACGAGGTAAGAAAAGCTGCAAATGATTGGGATTTTTCTGAAGAGGGAAGAAAAAGACAAGCAAAAAGAATGGCTGACTTTGCAATTAAATTAAAAAACGACGGAAACTATGTTGTTGCAGATTTTATTTGTCCAACTCCTGAAGCCAGAAGTTTGTTCCCAGCAGATTTTATAATTTGGGTAGATACAATTAAAGAAGGAAGATTTGATGATACTAACAAGATGTTTGTTAAACCAGATAAGTATGACTTTCATGTTACAACACAAGATGCAAAATTCTGGGCATCAAAGATATTTGAAGATTTAAAAAAATAGAATAAAGATATTTTTTCATGAATTTTTTTAAAAAACTATTTTTTTTAGCTTTATTTCTATTACCGTTTTCTAACTCTTTTGGAGATATATATCGAGTAACTGAAGTCACTTTTAATCAAAAGCAAACAATTAACACTCAAGGTGTTGAAGATGCAGGTACTCTATCTGATAATACTCATTTTGGACTTGCAGCTGGTATAGAGTTCAACGCAGATGGAACTAAAATGTTTGTTAGTTTTGCCCAAACTGATGCAGCTGCAGCTAAAGAAGCCACTCGAATTATAAATACTTACGATTTAAGTACTCCATACGATATTTCAACAGAAACTTTCGCAGGTGATAGTGAAAGATGCGAATTTGAACTTGATGAAGGAGATCATAATCATCAAATATATGATTTAGAATTAAGTAGTGATGGAATGAAAATACTTTTGGTTACTAGAGTTAGAAACGTTGTTGCAGATCACGATAAGGCTTATGTATTAGATTTAACTACTGCTTATGATATCTCTACTTGTAGCAGAAGTTCAACAACTACAGATATCGACAGCGATACTTTTACAAGTGGAAGTAATGCTGGGGAAAAAGACGGTACACTTGATCATATGCTTCAAGGTATAGAAGTTAATGAAGATGGGAGTAAGGTATTTTTACTTTTTAATAATCGAAATTGTAATAGTGGTGAAGCTGGTGCAAGATTGTATGAGTATACACTTTCAACCCCATACGACTTAACTACAATGTCTCTTGTACTTAATGCAGGTATAAGATTTGATTGTTTTGAAACAGGTGGTGTAAAAAATGGTGCCGCAATGAGATTTAGTCCAAACGGGAAAAGACTGTTTATCACAAATCATGATACACAACAGAGAGGTGTTACTCAAATTTCACTAACAACTGCTTATGATACATCTTCATTTAAAATGGATGGCAGAGTGGTTCTCGGTGGAGCATTTGATAACATGTCTGATGGTAATGATCAACCAAGAGGAATTGCGTTTAATTCAAACGGCTTAAAAATGTATATAACCAGTGATCGATCAATCAGCGGTAAAGATGAGATATACGAATACGATTTGAATTGTCCTTTTAATATAATTGAGGGAAATTGCTCATTTACAACTAATAATTCTGATAGAACTGCAATAATTGAAGCTCAGATAGAAATTGCTAAAAGAACTATTGATCATTCCACTGATACGGCTCTTAACAGACTAAAATGGATTAGAAGAAATAAAGACAAACAGAATTTAACCAACTTTAATTTAAATATTAATTTTACTAATCAAAAATTAGCTTCATTAACTGAAGTTATTAGAACTTCTGCTGCTAAGAATAAGTCAAAAAATGAAGATAAAGAAGAAGACCTTTTTTATTGGAGTGAAGGAAGTATAGCAGTTGGAAGAATTGGCGATACCAGTATTTCATCTACCAAAAAAATTGGAACTGATGCTATTACTTTTGGTGTAGATAAATTTGTTAAAAATAATGAAATAAAAGGTCTAGCATTTAGAGTAGGTAGAAATAATGTTGATGTAGGCAGTGCTGGAAGTAACTTAGACACAGACACTTATAATATTACTTATTATGCTACCTCTCCTATAAAAGATGATACAAAATTTGCTGATACGATAGTTGGATTTGGAAAAATTCGGTCAAAATATTTAACTATTGCCAATAAAATTAGTCATACAGCAAATAGATCTGGTCATCAGATTTATTTCACCCGTAAAATTAAAGATGAAATAAAAAAGAATAATTTTACATTAATTCCATCAGGACAGTTTGATTTTGGTCAAACAATATTGAATGGTTATTCAGAAACAGGATTGACAGGAATAACTTTTAAAAAACAACATATAAGGACAAGAAATTTAAGGGGCACAATCGCAATAGTTGAAGATCAATCAAATGAAAATATAACCTTTAAAAGACATGGAAAACTTGAATACATAGCTGATCTTTCACGATCTTCAAATTTAGAGTATAGATATAATTCTGGTAGCAGGATAATAAATACAACCTTACATTCAGGTTCAATCCATAATTTACATGGTGAAATTGGTATTGATATAATTCTACCAAATAGCTTTAGTTTATTTTTAATTTATGAACGTAATCAAGCAATAAACGTTGGGCACAACGATAAAGTTCATATCGCTGTTGGATATTTACCTAATAAAGATACAAATTATGCATTTTCTATAAATGGGTCTGATAAATTCAAATCAAATTATGTATTAAGTAAAAATATAAATGATTACTTAATTGATTTTAAAATTACAAATGATTTTATGAGTCCAAAAGATTATGATGAGGCTTCTTTCAACTTAATTCGTAAGTTTTAATTAAAAAAATATTTTTAGGTTTATTTTAAGTTTTAACATCAAAGATAATATGAGTAATTTCGGTAATAATAGAGAAGTGGATTTATTTATAAATAAAGTCTTTTAATTTTTATCATAAAGATATAACTTTAATATAAGGAGTACTTAATGAGCTATCAATGGGATAACAAAAAACCAACGGCACAAATGCTTGGTAGATGGCAACCATTTCATGAAGGCCACTACACATTATTTAAAGAAATAATAAAAAAAACTGGCCAAGTTTGTATTCAAATTAGAGATGTTCAAGGGGTTGATGATAATCCTTTTGATTTTGAAACTGTGAAAAAAAAAATACAAGACAAACTCAATCCAGAATTTGCAGGTCGATTTAAAATCATCTTAGTTCCAAATATTACACACATTTGTTATGGTAGAGGAGTGGGTTATAAAATAGAGGAAATTGTATTACCCGAGGAGATACAAAAGATTTCAGCTACTAAAATCAGAGCTAAAATGAGAGAAGAAGGTAAGCTCAAATAGCACTCTGATGAATGTAAAAGTTAAAAATTTATCTAGTGGAATATCCATTGTCACAATTAATGAGCCAAAAACATACAACTCATTATCATTTAAAAATTTAAATGATTTAATAAAAGTTTTTAAAAAACTTGATAAAGATAATAAAACAAAAGTAATTATTCTTGAAGGTTCTGGCAAAGGTTTCAGTGCTGGTCATAATCTAAAAGAAGTAAAAAATTTAAAAGTCAGAAATAAATATCAAAAATTATTTAATCTTTGCTCAAAACTAATGCTTCAAATAGTTGAAGGAAGAAAACCAGTAATTGCAAAAGTACATGGTGCTGCATATGCTGCTGGATGTCAATTAGTTGCAAGTTGTGATTTAGCTTATAGCTCAAATGATGCATTGTTCGCTACCCCAGGTG
>CACJWU010000006.1 GCA_902597215.1 uncultured Pelagibacteraceae bacterium
AAAAATTAAATTATGTCCAGAGAGACAATGGAATATGATGTTGTTATAGTTGGTGGAGGTCCATCAGGCTTATCGACTGCAATAAAATTGAAGCAACTTAATCCAGAATTAAATGTTTGCCTTCTAGAAAAAGCTTCAGAAATAGGTGCTCATATTTTAAGTGGGAATGTGTTTGAAACTAAAGCGTTAGATGAATTATTACCTGACTGGAGAAACCTAAATTCACCAATCAAAACTAAAGTTTCAAAAGAAAAATTTTTGTTTTTAGGAAAAACTAAATCTTTAAGTTGGCCAACATGGTTATTGCCATCTGTTCAACAAAATCATAAAAATTATATTATAAGTTTAGCCAATTTATGTAGGTGGCTCGCAGAACAAGCAGAGTCTTTAGGTGTAGAAATTTTTCCAGGTTTTCCTGCAAGTGAAATATTATATGACGATAAAGGTGTAGTAAAAGGTGTTGCTACTCAAGATATGGGTATTGATAAAGAAGGAAATAAAAAAGATAGTTTTGAACCTGGTATTGAACTTTTAGGTAAAGTAACTGTATTTGCAGAGGGCTGCAGAGGTCATTTAGGAAAAGAATTGATAAAAAAATTTGGGTTAGATGAAGGTAAAGATCCTCAACAATATGGAATAGGCTTTAAAGAAATTTGGGAAATTAAAGAAGAAAATCACAGTGAAGGTTTAGTAATGCATACTGCTGGATGGCCATTAGATAATAACACTTATGGTGGAAGTTTTATGTATCATGCAGAAAATAAACAAATCTTTCTCGGTTATGTAATTGGATTAGATTATAAAAATCCTCATCTATCACCATTTGACGAATTTCAAAGATTTAAAACTCATCCTGCAATTAAAAAAATTATAGAAGGTGGCAAAAGAATTTCTTATGGTGCAAGAGCATTGATTGAGGGAGGATTTCAGAGTTTACCAAAAATGTTTATGCCAGGAGCGTTACTTATTGGTTGTGATGCAGGTACATTAAATATGCCTAAGATCAAAGGATCACATACAGCGATGAAGAGTGGACTTATTGCTGCAGAAACAATATATGAACACTTAAAAGAAAACAAAGATTTATCTATTTTTGAGGAAAAATTTAAAAAAAGTTGGCTGTATAAAGAACTTTATGAGGCAAGAAATGTTAAACCAAGTTTTAGCTGGGGATTAATTTTGGGTATTATATTTACTGGAATAGATCAAATACTTTTTAGAGGAAAGTTACCATTTACACTCAAACATAAACATGCAGACCATGAGACATTGAAATTAGCGAGTGAAATGCCAAAAATAGATTATCCAAAACCTGATAATGTAATCACATTTGATAAAACTAGTTCAGTATATTTAACTGGTACAAATCATGCTGACAATCAGCCTGTACATTTAAAACTGATAGATCCATCATTACCAATAAGTTATACTCTTGAAAAATTTGATGAACCTGCTCAAAGATATTGTCCAGCAGGTGTGTATGAGGTTCAAAAAGAAAATGGTTTGAATAAATTTGTTATCAATTCTCAAAACTGCATTCATTGTAAAACTTGTGACATAAAAGAACCTTCACAAAATATTACTTGGGTTACTCCAGAGGGTGGGGGTGGTCCAAAATATGGAAATATGTAGTTAAGATAAATCTATGGCAAATTTTTTTAAAGTTTCAATTGGCAATACTTTTAAAGTATTTTCGTGTGTACTTTTTAGGTAAATTGGACAACCTTTACCAGCCTCCACAGCTCTAGCGTACCATGAGGCACAAACACACCATCCATCACCATCTTTTAAACCTGGAAAACCAAATTCTGGATGAGGAGTTATTAAATCATTACCTGCATCTTTACACCACTCGAGAAACTCAGTTGTTACTTTTGCACAAACTGTATGAATTCCTTGATCATTGTTATCAGTATTACAACATCCATCACGATACCAACCAGTCAGTGGATCAAGAGAACATTCCTCTAATTTTTCACCTAAAACATTTTTTTGATTTTTGTTCATTTAATGTGTTGAAAAATATATATCATCATCCAGGAAAGCATTAAATGAGACAGATCTTCTCTCTTCATTAGTATCACAAAAAGGATAAACTGCATGCATCAAGTAATGTGGAAAAAAGTAGAAATCTCCGACTTCAGGTAAAATATCAAATACTGACTCTGATAAAAATGATTTTGACCCATGAATCAATTGTAAATGTCCATTCTTATTTGGTTTATTTTTTTGTCTAGTACTTCCTAGGTTAGAAGGAACTTTTGTATAGCCTACCCCCGATATATGACCTGTGTGCATATGGATTGGATTATATTCATCTTGATATTGTCTCACCATCCATGATGCAGAAATTTGAAATTTTTTAATTTGTTTTTTTTTAGTTTGTGAAATCCAATTAGAAACTTCTGTGAATAGAAATTTACCAAATCCACTTTCTGTCATGAATTTTTCATCAAGATAAATTTCTTGTGAAACATTACCTGCAAGTGCATAGCCTGCATCCAGCTTACCACCTTGTAAAGACTCTTTGGATTTTTCGTCTGTATAATCATTCAATCTTTGAATTAAATCTTCTGGCATTTTTACCTTTAACACTGAGGGACCAAAAGGTTTAAAGATTGTTCTAGACATTTAAATTTTTGTAGGATTAGGTTGACCTTTATAAATCTTCTCTGGATCAAATTTTTTTTCTTTTTCTAAAAATTTCATTTTAATTTCCCTTGCATTATCAATTGGTCCTAATGGAACGGATCTATAAAAGCATGATCTATAACCAACATGACAACTAGCTCCATCACCAATATCAACAGTTAACCATATCGAATCTTGATCATCATCAATTCGAATCTCTGTAACCTTTTGAATAAAGCCACTTGTTTTACCTTTATGCCAAATAGCATTTCTGGATCTACTAAAATAATGAGCTTCTTTAGTTTCAATTGTTTTTTTTAGAGCTTCAACATTCATATAACCATGCATTAAAATTTCCTTAGTTTTTGAACACATTGTAATGACAGGTATCAGACCATCATTATCAAATTTTGGAGAAAGAAGATTTCCTTCCTCAATTTCAGCTACATTTTCTCTTTTTTTGAACATATCTGGTGATTATGTAGCACATATCCTGATATATTAAATATTTTAAAAAGAAGCATTTATAGGTATAAAACTGACGATGAAATTAGTTAAAGAAGTAAACAACGAAATTAAAGCTCAAAAAGTATCTGACAAAGAAGCTGAGGATGCTGTTATAAAAATTCTTAAGTGGATGGGGGAAGATCCGAATAGAGAGGGATTAATTGAGACACCCAAAAGAGTTATAAATGCATATAAAGAGTTTTTTAGTGGTTATAAGGAAGATCCTAATAAAATTTTAGAAAAAACCTTTGGTGATGTAGAGGGTTATGATGACATGGTTATTCAAAAAAATATCTCTGTACAAAGTCACTGTGAACATCATATGGTTCCAATCATAGGAATGGCTCATATCGCTTACATTCCGAATGAAAGAGTCGTGGGGTTAAGTAAACTAGGGAGAGTGGTAGATGTGTTTTCAAAAAGATTACAAACTCAAGAGAGACTAACATTACAAATTGCCAAATCGATCATGGTAGCACTAGACGCAAAGGGTGTAGCAGTAACTATTGATGCAGCTCATCAATGTATGACAACGCGAGGAATAAAAAAAGAAAAAGCTTCAACAGTAACAAACTATTACTTAGGTCTATTTAAAGAAGATCTTTCAGTTCAGAATAGATATCTAAGACTTATAAGCCAACAAAGTGTCTGATCAATTTAAAGCATTAATTCTTAATCAAGAAGGTGAGAATTTTTCAAGAGAAGTAAAAACAATAAATAAAAGTTTTCTTAAACATGGTGATGTAACAGTTAAAGTAGATTATTCAGACTTAAATTTTAAAGATGGAATGATTTTAAAAAATGGTGGAAGATTAGTAAAAGAATTTCCACACATACCAGGAATAGATTTCTCAGGAAAAGTTATGGAAAGTCAAAATTCAAAATTTAAAGAGGGTGATGAAGTAATATTAACAGGATTTAGAGTTGGAGAAATTTTTTATGGAGGTTATTCTCAAATTGCAAAAGTAAATGGAGACTTCTTAGTAAAAAAACCTCAAAATTTAACCACCAAACAAGCAATGATACTTGGTACAGCTGGTTTTACATCTTTAATGGCTGCGTTTGCGATTAAAGCAAGAGAAGAAATTCTTTTAGGTGAAAAAGTAAAGACAGTTTTAGTGACTGGTGCCACTGGCGGTGTTGGAAGTGTTGCGGTTATAGCATTAAACAAAATGGGCTATGATGTAACAGCAGTTACAGGAAAAGAATCTAAAGCAGATTATTTAAAATCAATTGGAGCAAAAAACATTGTAAACAGAAGCGAATTTGATAAAGATCCAAGATTGATAGATAAAGGTTTATGGGATGGAGTTGTAGATACTGTTGGTGGAAAAATATTAGCTAATGCAATTGTACAAACAAATCCGAATGGAATTATTTCTGTATGTGGAAATGCTAATACTAATGAGTTAAATACAAATGTAATTCCTTTTATGCTTAGAGGAATTAAACTTTGGGGTATAGACTCTGCTAACTGCAGTATTAAAAGAAGAGATTTTATTTGGGGAGAAGCAGCAAACCTAATTGATTTTAGTTTGTTAGAAAAATCAATTCAAACAGTAAGCTTAGAGGAATTAATTGAAACTTATCCTAAGATATTAAAGGGTGAAATTTCAGGTAGAGTTTTAGTTGATTTAAATAAATAATGGATTGGGATAAATTAAAGATATTTCATGCAGTTGCTGAAGCAGGTAGTTTTACTAACGCGACAATTAATTTAAATTTAAGTCAGTCAGCGATTAGTCGACAAATTCAATCGCTTGAACAAGATTTAAAAGTTCAATTATTTGAAAGACACGCAAGAGGCTTAACTCTTACCGAAAATGGGGAATATGTATTTAAAACTGCACATGAAGTAATTAGTAAATTAAAAGAAGTTGAAACGTCTTTAGGTGATCAAAAAAATAAACCAACTGGAAAACTAACGATTACAACAGTTAGAAGCTTTGGAACACACTGGCTAACGCCAAGAATTGAAGAATTTATGAGGCTGAATCCTGAGGTGGAAATTGAGTTAATTTTTGAGGATAAAGAGTTGGATTTGAGCACAAGACAAGCTGATATTGGTATTTTTATGAGAAGGCCAAAACAACTTAATTATATTCAAAAAAAACTTATTGATTTAAAATACTATATATATGGCTCAAATAAATATTTAGAAAAATTTGGTATGCCTAAAACTATAGGTGATCTGAATAAACATAGATTTATCTCTTTTGGAAAAGGTGCTCCCTCACCGGTTTATAATCCAGATTGGGCATTAAAGTTAGGAATGCATGATGGTAAAAAGCGAAAGCCAATAATGAAAGTAAATAGTGTTATGGGCTTATTGTTAGCTGTTGAAACTGGAGTAGGTTTAGCAGCATTGCCTGAATATTTAGTAAGTAGTTCAACAAATGTAATAAAAGTTTTACCAAAAGCAGAAGGACCCATTACAGAGGCTCACTTTGTTTATCCTCAATCTCTTAAAAATACTGCTAGAGTTCAAGCTTTCAGAAACTTTTTATTCAGCAAAATAGGCGACTGGAAAGCTTAATTTTTCCGCAATACAACTAAAGGGTGCGACATTCTTGCGATTGATAATCATTCTCATTGAGAATAATTATCATTCTCAATTAAATATGCGGAAGAAAATGGAGAGATAAATGAAAAAAATATCAATTTTTGCATTAATTACGTCTCTATTTGTATCAACTTTGGTTGTTGCAGATGAAGTAAATGTTTTTAATGCAAGACACTATAAAGCTGACGGAGAGCTTTATTCTAAGTTTACAAATTTGACTGGTATCAAAGTCAATTTGATAAATGGAAAATCAGGTGCTTTAGAGAAAAGAATTCTTAGTGAGGGTGCAGACTCTTCCGCTGATCTTTATATAACTGCAGACGCTGGAAGATGTGGCGCTATGGATTCTAAAGGTGCGCTTCAAGGTGGTTTATCATCTAAAGCTATCAAAGAAGCCGTTCCTGCAAGCTTTAGAACTAGCAAGTGGGTTGGAATAGCTAAAAGAGCAAGAATAATTTATTATTCGCCTGAAAGAGTTACAGGTGCTGAATTATCTGGAATGACTTATGAAGGTCTAGCTGATCCTAAATGGAAAGGTAGATTAGTAATTAGAAAATCTAGCAACATATATAATAAATCTCTTGTAGCATCATTAATTAAAAACAATGGAAAAGCTGCAACAGCTGCATGGGCTGAAGGGGTCGTTGCTAACATGGCAAGAACACCAACAGGTAATGATAGAGCTCAAATCATGGCAGTAGCAGCTGGTGAAGCCGATATTGCAGTAGCTAACACTTATTATTTAGCTCTAATGTTATCAGGTAAGAAAGGTGCAGAGCAACAAGAAGCAGCAAAAAAAGTTAAAGCTTTTTTTCCTAATCAAAACGATAGAGGAACGCATATGAATGTAAGTTGTGCAGCTTTAGTGAAAGGTGCACCTAATAAAGCAAATGCTGTTAAGCTTGTAGAGTTTTTACTAACTCCAGAGTCTCAAGAGCATTTTACTAATAATACTTTTGAGTTTCCAATGATTGATGGTGTTTCACCAAGTCCCTTAGTTGTAAACAACTTAGGATTAGATTTTAAACAAGATATGAAAACTAAGTTAGCCTCTTATGGAAAAAATCAAGCTGCTGCTGTTGAGGTAATGACAGCTGCTGGATGGAAGTAACACTGTGAAAGTAAAAAAGAAATTTATGTCTAATATTGATTATAATAAATCTTCTAAAGCATGTTCCCCATGTTTCTTAGAGTGTAAAAAAATCAATAAAAGAATAAATGACAGAAAACTTTCAAAAATTGAAACTAAGGAGGTTCCGCATATCCTAAAAGTATTTAATTTTTAATTTTTCTGGGTGTCTACGCTTATTAGGCAAGATGTCTCCTTCCTCCTAGCGTAGACACAAATACTTTTTCATTTTTATAAGGCGGATTATAAATTATGAGAATAAATTTTTGGTACATATCTTCTATTTTAATTTCTTTATTTGTTATAATTCCAATTTTAACAGTCTTTTCAAGTTTCTTTGAAAATACTTCAAATTATTATCAAGTTTTAAAAGATACTTTTTTACTAGAGTATATATTTAATTCCTTAACTTTATTGCTAAGTGTATTAATATTAACTTTTTTAATAGGCACTGGATCTGCATACTTAGTATCTTTTTTTGAATTTCCATTTAGTAATTTTTTTAAATGGGCATTGATACTTTCTTTTGCAGTTCCTCCTTATATTTATGCTTATTCATTAACTGCTTTTTTTGAAAATTATGGAACTGCTTACACTATTTTAAAAAATTTATTTGGTGAAGCTAATTACAATCAAAACATTCCAAAGTTTGATGGATTATTTGGAGTAATTCTTTCTATTTCTTTTTCTTTGTATGCGTATGTATATATTTTAGCTAGAGCATCTTTTTTATATCAACCACAAAATTTAATTGATTTAGGAAAAAATTTAGGTTTTTCAAAATTTAAAACTTTATATTCTATTATTTTACCTGCTGCACGACCAGCAATAGTTGCAGGTTTGTCTTTAGTGGCAATGGAAACACTTGCAGAATTTGGAGCAGTTGATTTCTTCTCAATAAACACCTTAACAACAGGAATTTACAACTCTTGGATAGCGTTTGATGATTTAGCTTTTGCAAACCAATTATCCTTTTATTTGCTTTTATTCATATTTGCTCTTTTTATTTTAGAAAACCTTTCTAGAAAAAAGGCTAAATATCACATGAATTCTAGAGGTGGATTTAGACAAAAACAAAAAATTAAACTTTCAGGTAGAAAATCTTTAATGGCTTTCACGTTTTGCTTTTTAGTCTTTTTCTTAAGTTTTTTATTTCCACTAAGTCAAATGATGTATTGGACAATAAAATTTCCAGAAAACCTGTTTGATTTACAAATAATTAATCTTCTAATTAATACACTTTATTTGGTTGTTTTATCTAGTCTGGTTTTAATAATATTTGCTCTTATTTCAAATTATGGAAATAGAGTTAATAAAGATAAAGCTTTAAATTTTTTATCAACTTTATCAATCTCAGGCTATGCAATTCCAGGTGTAATTTTGGCAGTTGCCTTTATTACTTTTATTGCTTGGATTGATGAGAGTGTGATAAAAAACTATGGTTTCTTATCAATAAAAAAAGTTTTTATAGGTTCAATATTTGGACTGGTTATTGTTTATTTTATTAGATTTTACTCATTAGCTTTTAATGGAATCAAATCAGGATATGAAAAAATCAATATATCAGTGGATGAAAGTTCTTATTTACTTGGATATTCAAAAAGAAAAACATTTATGAATATTCATATTCCTTTTTTGAGAAATTCATTATTGTTTGTTTTCATATTGATTTCATTAGAAATTATAAGAGAGCTTCCTATAACTTTGATCTTAAGACCTTTTAATTTTGAAACTTTTGCTACTACAGCTTACATTTCTGCATCAGAGGATTTATTAGAGGCAGCAGCAGTTCCATCATTATTTTTAATTTTGATTGCAACTTCTTTTATAATTGTTACATCTAAATATATTTTAAGAGATCAAAATGAGTAAAAATTTTTTTGAAATTAAAGATGTTGATTTTAATGTTAGTGGTAAAACTAAGGTTAAAGATGTTTCTTTTGCAATAGAAAATGAGGGAGACGTTATATGTCTTTTAGGACCTTCTGGAATCGGAAAAACCACAATATTAAGAACTATTGCTGGATTGGAAAAAATCAAAAAAGGATCAATCAAACTTAACGGTAAATTAATATCATCTGAAAAAATAAACGTAGAACCTGAAAATAGAAATGTATCACTTGCTTTTCAAGACAACAGTTTGTTTCCACATTATACTGTTGAAAAAAATATATTATTAGGTGCAGAGAGAAATAAAGAAAAAAATGGAAAAAAAATAACCTTAAAAGAAATAGTTGATTTGTTAGATATTTTTCACATATTAAGTAAATACCCTCATGAAATAAGTGCTGGTGAGGCTCAACGTGCATCACTTGCAAGATCTCTTATAACGCAGCCAGATCTTTTGTTATTAGACGAACCTCTATCGAATGTTGATCAAAGTTTTAAAGAAGAAATTCAAGTAAGACTTAAAAAAATTTTAAATCAATTAAAAATTACAACAATTATAGTTACGCATGACTCGTACGAGGCATTTTATTTGGGAAATAAATGTGGAATAATTTTAAATCAACAACTTAAACAGTTTGATGATCCATATAAAGTTTATCATTTCCCAAATTCAATTGAAGTCGTTAACTTTTTAAATAGGGGAATTTTAATTCCTGCCAAAGTTACAGGTAAAAATACTTTAGAAAATTGGGATTTAGGAACAATTGAAGGTAATTTTATAAAAGAATATCCAAAAGGTGCAAATGTACAATTACTACTTCAACCAGAAGACCTTGAACATGATGATAAAAGTAATTTAAAACTAGAGGTGGTAGATAGGAAATTTAGAGGAACTAACTTTATTTATACGCTTAAAACACCAAGTAATACAAAAATACCAGTATTTGTACATTCCCATCATATTCATCAACATGAAGTTGATGAAAAATTTGGTATCAAAAGACCTATTCATATTGATCATATAGTTTGCTTCTAATAAAAACATTTTAGAAAATGAAAAGTAATCTAAAAGTTTTTTTAAAAGGGATACTTGATGTTAGTCCATTGATGATCCCAGTAGTTCCCTTTGGTCTTATTTTTGGGGTTCTCGCAATTGATGTTGGGTTTAGTCCATTAGAAACAATGGGAATGTCGTTAATAGTTTTTGGTGGGGCTTCTCAGATAGTTCTTTTACAATTATTTTCTGGAGGAGCATCATCTTTGGTAATTATTAGCTCTGTTGGTGCAGTTAACTCACGTCATTTACTTTATGGAGCTGTTGTATCTGAACATTTGTCAGATTTAAAATTGATTTGGAAAATTATTATTTCATATTTTTTAATTGATCAGGCATACGCAATATCAAATGAGTATCTAAAAAAAAATAAAGATCATAATAGATATTTTCATTTAGTTGGAGCTGGCGCAACTTGTTGGGTAATTTGGCAATCAACTACTTTTTTAGGAATCATATTAGGTGCAGCGATACCAGAAAAACTTGGTTTAAGTTTTGCTGTTCCTTTAACATTTTTAGCACTTTTAGTTAATGATTTTAGAAAATTTATAAATGTTATTGTAATAATTGTTTCAGGTTTGGTGGCTACATTTGGTTATAATTATATTCCTTTCAAAGCTTATGCAATAGTGGCTGGTTTAACAGGTTTAATTGCAGCCATGATATTAACAAAAATGATTAAAACAAATGAGTAATTGGGCATTAATAATATATTGTGGTTTGATTACTTATCTTACAAGATTTTCAATGATAGCATTGATAAAAAAAGAAATGTTTAATGACAGGATAAGGGAGGTTTTGTCTTATGTGCCTTCTGCAATATTTCCAGCAATAATATTTCCAGCAATTTTTTTAGACAACTCAGGTTCAATTTTAATTGAAGATAATTCAAAAATTATGGCAGCATTGATTGCTGCATTAATTGGAATTTTCTCAAGAAGTATAATTGCGACAATTTTTTCAGGATTAGCTTCTTATTGGTTTTTAATTTTTGTAGTATAAAAAGTTATGAAAAAAATTTTTATATATATATTTTTATTTTTATCACTAAGTTCAAATGGTTTTTCAAAAGAAACAACTTTTAAAAAAGAATTATTTGATAAAGCCCAAGTAGAAGGCAAGGTTGTAATAGTTAGTTCTTGGATAAAGTATTGTTCATCCTGTGCTAGTCAAATGAAAGTATTAGATAAAGCTAAAAATGATTTTGATAATATAGAATATTTTGCGTTCGATGTAACGAATAAAGAGATAGCAGAATTATTTGATGTACAGTATCAAACTACGCTTTTAATTTTTAAAAATAGAAAGTTAGTTTATAGAAGTATTGGTGAGACATCTAAAGATCTGATTTATAAAGCTATAAAATCTTCAATTTAAATTTAAGCACCTAATTTAATATTTCTAGCAACATTTGACTCGATTTCAGCAGGTTTTTTTAAATTTAAATTGTTCATGATTTCAATATATTCATCAACACTATTAACTTGTAATCTTGGATTTTGTTTCTTTTCTTTTCCAATGGTACTCACTTTTTCACCTTTATAATCATGTGCTGGATATAAAAGGGTTTCCTCAGGTAATTTTAAAAGTTTATTAAATATTGAATTATAAGCATCTTTAGAATTACCATTTTGAAAATCAGTTCTACCAGTCCCATTAATTAATAAAGTGTCTCCTGAAAAAAGATAGTTATTCATTAAAAAACTAAAACTGTCGGAGGTGTGTCCAGGAGTATACATTGCTCTAATTTTAAGATTATCTAAATTTATATACTCATCATCTTTTACTTTTATTTCTACAGACTCTGCAGGGGTATGGGAGCCCATGATTGTTGTGCATTTTGTTATATTTTTTAGTTTAGAGGCACCAGTCACATGATCAGCATGGATATGAGTGTCAATAACTTTTACTAATTTTAAATCTAATTCTTTTAGAATATCAATATATTCATTAACGTTTTCCAAAACTGGATCAATTATTAAAGCCTCTCTTCCATTACCAGATGAAATTAAATAAGTATAGGTTGAGGATTTAGAGTCAAATAATTGTTTAAAAATCATAATTTATATTAACACATAAGTACAAATTGACCCATTGATAAAACTTACATTAATATTACTTCTTCAACATGAAAAAAATTATAATTATATTCACATTCCTATTTTTAAATTCATTAGCTTATGCAGATAAAAATATGAAAATTGGTTCAAAGGGTAATGAATCAGATATAACAAGGGTTATAAAAGTTGTTATGTATGATAATTATTATGAACCAAGTTCTTTTCAGATTAAAAAAGGTGAAACAATTAAGTTTGAAGTTGAAAATGCAGGCATGCTTGTTCATGAATTTAATATTGCAAACAAAATGATGCACATGAAACATCAGCCAGAGATGGTAAAAATGGCTGAGAATGGAATTCTTCTTGCTTTTTCTATTGATAAGGAAAAAATGAAGAAGATGGCAAAAATGGATAAGTCAATGGGTCATTCACACAGTAATAGTGTTTTGTTAGAGCCAAAACAAAAAGGGGATATCATTTGGAAATTTGATAATGCAGTCAACATAGAAATAGCTTGCAATGTTCCTGGTCATTATCAAGCTGGAATGATTGCCAAAGTTAATATAAAATAATTAAATGGATAACACTGCTGCTACCAATTTTAATTGGTCTTGTATACACACGTGGAAAAGAAGTGCTAAAAATACCAGTTGGTGTTTACTTGGATGTGCAATAGGTGATTTTGGAACAATTCTGTTTTTTCAATTAACTAAAATCCCATTTCCTGTTTTAGCAATTATGACCTTAGCAATTATTAATGGTTTAATCACAAGTATTATTTTGGAAACAATAGTTTTAATGAGGCAAAATCTTGATTTTTCCAAAGCTTTTAAAACAGCAATGGGAATGAGTTTTATATCAATGATAAGCATGGAAGTTGCCATGAATTTAACTGATTACTATTTGACTGGTGGAGCTATGTTAACTTGGTGGGTAATTCCTATAATGCTATTAGTTGGATTTTTAACACCTTGGCCCTACAATTACTGGAGACTTAAAAAATTTGGTATTGCGTGTCATTAAAGAATTGGGATAACAAAACGTGGCTTTCATCTAAAAAATATATCAGATCATTTAACAACTTTTTATTAAAACAAATAAGATTAAACAGAGACTCTCAAATTTTAGATATTGGTTGTGGGAGAGGTAAAATATTAGGATTTTTATGCTCAAGCTTGAGATTAAAAAATAAGCCAGTAGGTATCGATATAGAAAATCACAAAGATAGAGATAAAAGAATTAATTTCAAAAAGATTGATGCAATTAAATATTTAAAAAATAATAATCAAAAATTTGATTTGATTCTTATTAAACAAACAATTCATTTAATGAATTTTAGGGAAATAAAGAAATTAATTTCCTTATGCAAAACTAAGCTTAAAAAAGATGGAAAAATCTTGATATTCTCTTTAGAAACTTCAAAAAATGAGATACCGACTTTTCTTTTAATGAAAAAACGACTTATAAACTCATTAAATCGTGATAAAAAAATAATATTATTTTTGTCAAAACTTTATCCAAATATTAAAAAAAAGAAATTTTCTTTCAGAGTGAAAATATCAACTAAAAAATATATGGAAATGATCAGAAATAGATATATCTCAACATTATTAAGTATGAGCAGTAATCAAATTTTACGGGGAATTGATGAAATTAATTCAAGTTATCAAAAAATACTAAATTTCAATGATAAATTAATCTGTCTTATTTTGAATAAATAAAAAATTTACTTAAGGGTTCGCTCTTTAGTTTTCCAACCAAAAGAGCTCCCTTAAGTCGCCTTCTTGGCATTTAAGTCCAAATGGACTTTAAGTTTCTTGTTTTCGTTTTTATGAAATATATGGCTACCCAGCTAAGTGTCAGGCGGCTTTTGATTCATTAAAACTACCTCCTTAAATAAAACATAAATTTTGATAAGGTTGTATGCAATAAATTTATTTAAATTTTGCTTAAATATATTTCTTGAATACAACCTGGCTGTTTAATAGTATTCGCACATCAAAAAAATTGTTTCACTTAATAATAGAAATTTTAAAATTGCATTAAATTGTAATATCTATATTGTTTAAATATGAAATATGTCACTGGATTAATAAATTTAATTATAAGTTTAGTAGTTTCAACAATAATTATTTATGGAATAAATATTGTTGCTGGATTTGCCGGAGCCGATTATACATTTTCACATGGAGAAACTTTTGTGATTTGGATATTAATGGCTATTCTTGTTAATAATTGTTTTAATAAATAAACTTAAATATTAAATTTTCTTTTTAAGTGCTTAAGCTTTCCCTCAGTGCTGTCATAATCTATATAGCAACCTTGTAAAAAACGATTGCCTTCATTTGTGTTATATGATGTTCTTCCGTGAAGTAATCTATAATTATCCATCATCAATAAATCTCCAGAAGCAAGTTTAAATTCTAATCGATATTTATCTGAGTTATATAACTCAGCTATCTTATTTCTTGCAGCATAATAAAGATCAAGTTTTTCTTTATCCATCAATGGAACAAAATCTAATCTTGGACTAAATCTAACTTGTTTGAAATTTTGATTTTCATCTAATTTTATCATTTCGGACCAATCCTCCAAAACAACTTCTTTATCTATAAATTGATATCTTACCTTTATTTCAGTTAAAATTTTAAAGTAATCTGGATAATCTTTTTTTAACTTTTCAGTAACAGTGTAACCATCTACTAAAGTTGAATAACCTCCACTAACCTTATTTTCGATACAATGTAATAATTGGATACAAGGAACAGGGTTCCTATAAGGATTATCAGTATGGGGTGCCAAAGGTAAAGATGTATATGCTAAATCATTTGGATTAGGTTTTGACTTTACATCAAAGAATTCACCAAAATTAGTTCTTCTTATACTTCCTATTGAATTAGCAAATTTGACAATAAAATTATCCTCAGTTGGTACATTTTTAAAAATAATAAATCCAAATTTGTAAAAATTTACCAAAGCTTCATACATAACTTTTTCTTCAAAAATATCATTTGTAAATTCAAAATTATTAAGATTGCTAAGAGAGGAGTCCCATTTTGTTTTTTCAATAAATTTAACATAATTGAAATTTGAAAATTCATTTAAAATACTTTGGATAGTTAATTTGGTTTCAGTACCGTCACTAAAAATAACCTCTAAAAATTTATCTGATAAATTTACATTTTTTATTTTGATATTTCCATTGAGCTCAGTTGGATCAAATAATCTTTGTTTTGTTCCTCTATCAACATAGCTCTCTCCATTTACTCTCTCCCTTAACCAAAAAGGATGAATTTCTTTTTTTGAACCATTGTCTTCAAAAAAAACTTTATTATTAGATAATTCAATTTTCATACTTTTATATGATTATTTAAAATTTTACTTTAATCAATACAAATTAAATTGTATTAGTTTGTTGTGATTAAATTAAAATCTTCAGAATATAAAAATTATTCAAAATTTCTGAGTAATTTGGGAAATAAACTTACTAAATTTTACTATTCGAAATTGAACAGGCCGTTTAAGGTTTCAAACAAATTAGAGGGAAAGGGCTACGATCCAGTTACAGATGCTGATAAGGCTTTTGAAAAATTTATAAGTAAGGAGATTAAAAAAAGATTTCCTGATCATCAGATAATTGGAGAGGAATTTGGACATAAAAAAACTAAAAGTGATTTTTCATGGGTTATAGATCCGATTGATGGAACCAGATCTTTTGTTATTGGTAATCCAACTTGGAGTAATTTAATATCTTTAAATTATAAGGGAAATCCCGTTTTAGGTCTTGCTAATTTTCCAATACTTAAAAAATTCTACTTTAATACATCATTTAATAAAGCATATGTTTCCGAGAATGGAAAAAAAAGAGTAATAAAAGTTAATCGCAAAGCAACTTTTTCTAACATGAAATTGTCAGCAGCTTTTCACGGAAGTCTTTCTTTAAATCAACAAAAAAAAATTCCACAAATATTAAAACGAATGCAATTTCCCTGCTCAGATGCCTTGAGCTATTCTCATTTTGCTGAAGGAAAACTTGATATTATTATTCAATGTGGAAATAAAATTTGGGATATACATTCTTTAATCCCAATTATAAGAGCTGCAAATGGTATAGTTACTACTTGGAAAAATGAGGATCCTAAAAAAGCTGGAAATATAATTTGTTCAGCAAACAGAAGTCTTCATAATAAAATCTTAAAAATCTTAAAACCTGTTTCTAAGTAGTTTTACCAAGTGTATTAAGCAAAATTACTCCAATAACAATTAACACTATTCCGATAATCCCATACAAGTTTGGTATTTGATTGTATTTGAATACTCCAAATAAAGTTACAGCAGCAATAGTTAACCCTCCGTATGTTGCATATGTAAAACCAACTGGAATAATATTCATTGCTTTTGATAAGCAAAAAATACAAGCGATTATCGAAATAGCACAAAAAATAGCTGGTCCAATATTTGTAAATCCATTAGTTGATTTTAAATAACCATTCGAGGTTATTCCAAGTATAATAGCTAATAATAAAAAGATATATCCTGTTAGATTACTCACACTTTACATTATGATTATTTAGTAATTTTATCTACCAGTTTTTTTATTGGAGGACCAAGAATAAGTGCTGCAATAATTGCTATTGGTAAACTTACAGTCCATGCTTTAAAAAATCTATTGATGTATTCACTATCCATTCCAGTATTGATGTAAGTGATAATCAAAGTCATAAGTAAACTCATTCCAAAACCCATGATTAAAATAAATATTAGATCAAAATATTTTTTTGGTATCATTATGATGTTTTACCAAGTAGGTTTACTATCAAAACACCTGAAATTATTAATATCATCCCCAAAATTGTGAACATATCTGGCATTTGATTAAATTTGATAATTCCAATAATGATAGTTGCTATAATACACAAACCAGCAAAAGAAGCATATGTGATACCTACTGGAATAGTTTTCATTACTAAGGATAATGTATACATACACCCAACTATGGTAATTGCTGTCATTATACTTGGTAACAGCAAAGTAAAACCCTGAGCACTTTTTGCAAATCCATTTGCAGCAGTTCCTAAAATTACTGCAATAATTAGAATTATATATGAAAAAATATTACTCATTAGAAAATTATAATTTAAATATCCAAAAATAAAAATAGATTATCCATAAAAAACAGGCTGCCATAGTTACAAAAACTATTGTTACTCCTGTAGCTGTCTCATTTTTATATTTTTTATTTACCTCATTTCGCCATTTTTTTGGGTAAAGAGGGATAGTAAATGCGTAGATTATTAAAAAAAAATCAAATGCAGTTATAAGTATGCAAAGAAAAAGTAATTCTTTCACTTATTTAGACATTGGAGTAGCGCCGGTTTCTAAACTAACAATTTTTCCGTCTTTATATCTATAAACCGCCATTACAGCTTCAACATTTCCGTCATTAAATGTAACAAAAGAATGGTGTACACCCACTTCATCATTTTCATATACAACTCTAGTTTTATCTTGATTTATATCTCCACTCATTGCCCATTTTATAACATCAGCTTTTCCTAAAGAATTTCCAGATTTATGCATTGTGAATTTAAAATCATCATGCAAAAGTTCATTCATCGTTGCTTCATCTTTCTTATCTATTGCATCTGTATACCTTCTTAATATCGACATTTTATACTCCTTTAATAATTATTCCGTTACCAGTTGAGTTTTCTAAACGGATTTGTTTAATTGGATTGTATTCATCAGAGTTATACCACTCCAAAGCTTTTTCATAACTTGGAAATTTAATAACAACTGTTCTAGGATATTCCCAAGTTCCTTCTAATACTTTTGTTTCACCACCTCTAACAATATATTCTCCACCAAATTTTTCAGCAATCGGTTTCACTTTTTCTACGTATTCTTTATATTGCTCAGGTTTTTTTACCTCTATGTTGAATATCGCAAATCCAGTCATTAAGTGTAAATTTTATCAGCTAAACCGTAGCATAAAATTGCACTCATAACCGTAAATACAAATGGAGCAATGATACCCTCATTTGTGGTTTTATCGTTGACTCCTGTTTTATTAATTTTAATAGAATAAAAATTACATAAAAAAATACATAGATTATTTATAAAAACTAAATTTAAGAATCCCCATGTATTTTCTAAACCTCCAGGTCTTATAAAACCTACATAGATTGACATTAAAAATACAGCAAGCATAAATGCTCCTGCCATTCTTATCATTATTGCTCCACTTGGATCTATTCCAAATCTTTCCATAAAGCTTTTAGTGCCAAAAATAGTTTGAAATGCGTAAACACCAACTCCAATAAAATGAACTAAGTAAATTATTAAATAAAATATCCCATTAAATTTTTCTAACATTTTGTCTCCTTTTTTAATAAGTGTCTGACTCTTCACAGATAACAATTGTACTTTTTGGATCTGTGGCTGCTCTTCTATGAGTAACAATATTTTGATGTGCTTCAGAATTATACCAACCTAAAGCTTTTTCCTTATTTGGAAATTCAATTACTACTGTAAGAGTAGTTTCTTCTCCCTCTTTGACTAATTTTTCTGGAGTTCTTACCAGAAATTTCCCATCAAAAGGCTTCAGTGTATCAGCAACTTTGCTTGCATATTCTTTTGCAAACATATCTGGGTTTATAACTTTTGGAACTGCTACTAAGTATGCTTTTGGCATTTTATCTCCTTATCAAATTAATATAAAGATTGCTTTCATAAATCTTCCTCTTAAGCGTTATAGTCCATCACTTGATCAGTACACTCAGTAAATTTATGAGGTTCAAAGAAATCATTCATTTGTCCTAATTGATTATTAATATCTGCTTCACTGTTTGCTTTCCACCAGCAAAACATTTGCATTGTATCACCTGGGGTATTCCAAGTCATTTGACATGCTGCTTTATCGCTTGTCATTGATTTAACAATATCTTCCATTTTCATTGAAGCTACTGTTTCACTAAATTTTACTTTCATCTCTTTCGATTTAAAAGTATGGGTTACCATATAATTTTTCATCTTTTTTCTTTCTATTTAGCTTTTAAAAAGAGCAAGAGCTTCATTTAAAAGTTTTTCAGATTTAGCATGATCACCAGTATTGTGTGCATCCATACCTTGATCTTTAAGTTCTTGAGCTTTTTTTATTTTCTCATCTATATCTTTAGCCATCTTTGGACAAGAACCTGCATACGCAGAACTAACAAACATGACTAGACAAAGTGATAATATTATTTTTTTCATTTTATTTCCTTTCTTTAGTTAATATAAAGTTTGAACTACTTTTTTTACTCTTTCAGCTCCATTTGGAATTAAGGTTTCGACAAATGCATGGCAGTTTTCAGTTTTAGCTTTGTCGTATTTGGAACCGTAATGTTTATCTACTGCTTTGTTCACTCCAGCATCCCAATCTTTTTCAGAAATACCTATTTCAAGAGCATAGGTTTTTAAAACTTTCACAGTTGAAATCGATTTTTCTTTCATTCCGTACTCAAATTTTTCACCTGATGGAAGAAAGTAGTTAGCCATATAAATACCAATACAATCCCATGCTTTTGATTTATCTTTGTCACTCATTCCTGCATTTGCAGATGTAAAAATGAAAAAAGATAAAACTATAATAATTTTTTTCATAATTCCTCTACGTTAGATAATATTAATATGAAAATGTAACTTTTTTGTTACATGCCTGGTATGCGTTATTATAACCAGCTAGGAATAGGGAGGTTTTTTTCCTTTAAAAAAGATTTATTAAACATCTTTGAGTTGTATTTATCTGATCTATCACAGAGAATAGTGACAATTGTTTTTCCTGGACCCAGCTCTTTTCCTAATCTAATTGCACCTGCAATATTTACTCCACAACTAGTTCCTAAGCTTAATCCCTCATTTTGAATTAAATCATAAAGTACAGGCAAAGACTCTTGGTCACTGATTGAAAAAGCCCCATCAATTTGAGCTTCAGCAAAGTTTTTAGTTATTCTGCTTGAACCAATACCCTCAGTTATTGATCCACCCTCAGCTTTAAGTTCTCCATTCATAATGTGATTATAGAGTGCAGAGCCTGTTGGATCTGATAAATAAATTTTTATATCTTTATTTTTTTCTTTTAAAAATTTACTTACACCACCAATAGTCCCTCCTGTTCCTGATGCGCAGACAAAGCCATCTACTTTTCCATCTGTTTGTTCCCAAATTTCTGGTCCAGTTGTTTCGTAATGCCCTTTTGAATTAGCAGTGTTATCAAATTGATTTGCCCAAACTACACCATTATTATTTGTACTTTTTAATTCTTCAGCAAGACGTCCAGCAACTTTTACATAATTACCGTCATCTTTATAGGGTTTGGGTGGAACTAATCTAAGATCTGCTCCAATATTTTTTAAAGTATCTTTTTTTTCTTGAGTTTGATTATCATTCATTACAATAATGGTTTTATAACCTAAAGAATTTCCTAAAAGACATAATCCAATCCCAGTATTTCCCGCTGTTCCTTCCACAACAATTCCTCCCTCTGAAATTAATTTTTTTTCTTGAGCATCTTTTATTAATGCAAGTGCAGCTCTATCTTTAACTGATCCGCCTGGATTTAAATATTCAGCCTTACCATAAATGTTACAACCAGTAATTTCTGATGCTGCTTTGAGTTTTATTAGAGGAGTATTACCAATAGAATCGATAAAATTATTTTTTATATTTTTCATTATTCTTTATCTTCGTCCGTAACAGCGTAAGGCTTAAATCCTTTGGTAGCATCCCCAACTCTTTTTGCAGGTATACCAGCCATAACTGATTTTTCTGGAACATTTTTTGTAACAACTGAATTTGAACCGATTAAAGAATTTTTACCAATTACAATAGGACCAAGTATTTGTGCTCCAGATCCTACAACAACATTATCCTCTAACGTTGGGTGTCTTTTCATATTTCTTTGGTCATTTGAATTTATGCTAGGTGCAATTCCACCTAATGTAACATTGTGATAAATTGTTACATTATTTCCAATTTCAGAAGTTTCACCAATTACAACACCCATACCATGATCAATAAATAAATTTTGTCCTATTTTAGCTCTTGGATGAATTTCTATACCCGTTAAAAATCTTGAAAACTGTGAAATGATTCTTGCGACCAGATCAAATTTTGCGATTGCAAAAAAATTTGCTATTTTATAAAAAAAAATAGCTTTAACCCCCGGGTAAGTTAAAATTAAACTTAACTTTGATTTTGCCGCGGGATCTCGGTCAATTATAGATTGTAAAAAATCGTTCATTTTTTTTGAATTTTCTAACAGTTGATTAAAAAAAGTATATACTTTATATAGTAGTCAATTACGCAATTTAAAGAGGTTTTAAATGTATAAAAATACAAATTGTTTCCATTTAGCTATTCCTTGTGGGGACTTAGAAACAGCAAAGAAATTTTACAGTGAAACACTAGGCTGTAGACTTGATAATTCTGCACAGGAATGGGCAGATGTAGATTTTTGGGGAAATGAATTAACACTTCATGCAAGTGAGCATAAATTAGATAATGAAAGACACGATGTTGATATGGGAAATGTTTCTGTACCTCATTTTGGAGTTCACTTATCTAGAAAAGATTTTGATGCTCTTAAAAAAAGATTAAAAGAAAAAGGTGCCAAGTATTATGATGAGCCTTATCTAAGATTTAAAGGCACTAAGTATGAACAAGAAACTTTTTTTGTTAAAGATCCCAACGAAAATATATTAGAGATTAAGACGTTAACTGCTAACGCAGAGTAATTTTTTCAGTAAATGGAATACCTGATATTAGGGTTCTTTACTGGACTAAGCTTAATTTTAGTAATTGGTCCTCAAAATATTTTCGTAATTGAGCAAGGCTTAAAAAAACAACATATTTTTTTAGTTTGTTTTATTTGTTCCATTTCAGATCTGATATTAATTTTTCTTGGAATATTTCTCTTTCATTATTTCATTCAGTATTTTAATTCCATAATTGAATTAATATTTAATATACTTTTAGTAATATTCTTAATTCATTTTATTTATTCAAAAATTAAATCTTTTAATTTTAAAGCCAATTTTAACAGTGAAGTACTCCATTTTTCAAAATTTAATATTTTTTTAAAAACTCTTGGTTTTACTTACCTAAACCCTCATGTCTATTCAGACACAGTCTTTTTCTTAGGTAATTTTTCAAAAAATTTAATTTTGAGTCAGAAGATATTTTTTGGGGCAGGAGCTTCTATAGCGTCTTTTATCTTTTTTTTTATAATTGGTTATTTGTCGAAACATTTATCTCACTATGCTCAAAGTGAAATAGTATGGAAAGTTATAAATATATTTATAATTTGTTTTATGAGCTTACTTACAGTTTTTGTAATTTTAGAAACAATTAATTAGAATAACCATATTTTCTTAATCTTACATCGCCAGTTCTTGCATGTGCTTCCATTCCTTCGTATCTAGATATTCTAGCTGCAGCAGCACCAACAAGTTCTGTAGATTCTTTTGTCATTCTTTGGAAACTTAAAGTTTTTATAAATTTTCCTACAAACAATCCACCTGTATATCTTCCAGCTCCTTTGGTTGGTAAAATATGATTTGTTCCCGAACATTTATCTCCATAAGCTACTGTTGTTTCTTCACCTACAAACAATGATCCATAATTAGTTAATCTTTCATGAAACCATTTCAAATTTTCTGTTTGAACTTCTAAATGCTCAGGAGCATACTCATCACTGATTTTAACTATTTCTTCATCAGTATCACAAAGAATTACCTCACCATAATCTCTCCATGCAGCATCAGCATTTGTTCTTGGTACCTCAGGAAGTTCAGCAATTAATTCTGGAACTCTTTTCATAACTTTTTCAGCAAGTTCTCTACTCGTTGTATACAGCCAACAAGGAGAATTGTAACCGTGTTCAGCTTGACCAACTAAGTCAACAGACACTATTTCAGGATCAGCTTTAGCATCTGCAATAATTCCTATTTCTGTAGGACCTGCAAATAAATCAATACCAACTTTTCCAAACAAAATTCTTTTTGCTTCAGCAACGAATTGGTTTCCTGGTCCAACAATGATATCTGCTGGTGGATTTTTAAATAAACCATTAGTCATTGCTGCAATTGCAGGAACCCCTCCTAAATTTAAGATGACATCTGCACCACAAAGATCTGCTGTATAAACTATAGTCGGGTGAGCACCAACACCTTCTTTAGGAGGACTACATGCAATAACATTTTTTACACCAGCAACTTTTGCAGTTGTGACACTCATAACAGCTGAAGCTATATGAGCATATCTTCCACCAGGTATATAACATCCTGCAGTATTCACAGGAATTAATTTTTGACCAGCATATAAACCTTTAGATAATTCTACTTCAAAATCTTGGCCATAATTTTTAAGTTGGGCCTCAGCAAATTTTCTCACTCTTTCATACGAAAATTGAATATCATCTTTAGTTTTTTGATCTAAAGTTTTTTTGATTTCTTCAATTTTTTCTTTTGATACAACTATCTCTCCATTAAATTTATCAAATTTTTTTGTGAGATTTATACAACCTTGCTCTTTTGTTTTTTCTATATCTTTTAATAAATCTTGTACTATTCCACTGGTTTTTGTGTCATCAGTCGATGATGTTTTAGGTGATTTTTTTAAGTATGTGATTGTCATTAAATTCTTTTTTAGTTGATGAATTATTTAAGGCAATTTTGATTTTATTGCAAACAAACATTTAATCTAGTGCTACAACAGCCGCTGCCATTGAGGCTAATCTTGCAGCTGCTTCATCAGATCTACTGGTAATTACAACTGGAACTTTTCCACCAACCACAACACCTGCAGCACATGCTCCACAGAAGTATATAAGCATTTTAACCAGTCCATTACCTGTCTCTACACTTGGTACTAACAATATATCAGCCATCCCAGCGACATCATTTTTTATACCTTTGATAGCAGAGGATTTTTTTGAAATGCTATTGTCAAAAGCCAATGGTCCAAAAACATCAGCATTTAAATTTTCTTTTTTTGCAAGTTTTGTTATTTCGTCTGCCTCTTTTGAACTTGGCACACTATCAAGCACCTCCTCAGTTGCAGATAATATTGCAACTTTTGGTCTTGAAATTCCTATTCGATGAGAAAAATTTACAACATTTTTTAAAATGTGCATTTTTGTTTTTACGTTAGGTAAAACATTTAATGCACCATCAGTAATAATTAATGGTTTATCCTCTTTATCAATAGTCATATGCCAAATATGACTTAATCGAGTTTTTCCTAACAAATTATATTCTCTTTTTAAAACTTCCTTCATTAAAACATCAGTATGAATATGTCCTTTCACTATAATTCTAATCTTCTCTTCGTTAGCAAGTTTTGCAGCAATTGCAGCTGTATTATTTTCAACTGGCTCATGAATTATTTGATATTTTGAAATATCCCATTTCAAATCTTGCGCACATTCTAATATTTTTTTTTCATCACCTATAAAAATTGGTTCAATCAAATTTTCGTTTACAGCATCTTGGACTGATAACATTGGCAGAGGTTTTCCAGCATTGACTATAGCTGCCTTAACTTCTTTGTTTTTGTTAGCAGCATTTAATAAATTATTTGGACAAACTATTTCTTTATTTGAAAGCATAATTATTGTTTTAGAATTTCTAAATCTTTTTTAGTTATATTTGAAATTTTAATTTGTTTTTTTGAGTTAATTTTAAATCTTTTAAATTTATTTTGTCCTGGGTACATAATTTCTTTTACTCCTTTAATTCTTGGTAATCTTTTTATTTTTCTAATATTGTCTTTTATCCTAGTGTTATAATTTTTTACAAATAAATTTGTTTTAAATGTGATAAATAAATGTCCAATATTTTGAGGACCTGTAAAATCATCAAAGGGATCTTTTACTCTTCCCGCATGATTTCCACCAGTTAAAACACCACTTAATATATCCACCATCCACGCTAAACCCGAACCTCTAAATCCAGCGATTGGTAATTGAACCCCTTGAAGTGCTTTTTTTGCATTAATAGTTGGTTTGCCAAATCTATCTAAAGCAACACCCTCAGGTATTTTTTGGTTATTTCTTGCGGCAACTCTTATCTTACCTCTATTAATCATTGAGATAGATGTATCTAAAATAAAAGGAATTTTTGAACCAGTTGGAGATCCAAAACAAATTGGGTTTGTTCCAAATAAACTTTTTAAAGCTCCATGTGGGGCAACTGCAGGAGGAGCATTTGTATAAATCATTGTTATTAAATTTTTTTTAACGGCTTGTTCAGCATAATAACCTGACAATCCATAATGACCGCTATTTTTAACAGCAACTAATCCCACACCTGTTTCTTTTGCATTTTGAATTGCTTTTTTTATTGCAATATCTGCCGCTATAAAGCCGATGCTATTATCAGCATCTATATGAGAAATTGATTGAGATATTTTTTTAATCTTTATTTTTGGTTTTGGATTTATTAATTTTTTAGAAATTCGGTCACAATACATTTTTAACCTTGATAAGCCATGTCCATAGGCTCCAACTAATTCAGCATTAATCAGAGCATTAGCTGAAACAAGAGCGTGATTGTTGCTTAAGCCATATTTTGTAAAAATATTAACGATTTCTTTTTTTAGATTTTTAATTTTCAAATTAACCTTTTCCACGCCAAGGTATTGTTTTATCAATTATTTTCCTTAAAGTAATATCAAACAATAAACCAAGCATTCCCATTATAAATATTGTGATCCAAATTACTTCATATTGGAAATATTTTTTTGCAACATTTTCTACAAATCCAATTCCAGTTGTACCTGCTAAAAATTCTGCAGCCACTAAAGTTCCCCAACACATACCAACCGCAACTCTTATACCTGTTAAAATTTCAGGTAAAGAATTTGGAAAAATAACATATCTTAATATTTGTTTTTTTGATGCACCTAATGAGTGAGCAGCATGAATTTTTGACAATTGTGTGCCTGACGCTCCAGCTCTTGCTGATATAATCATAATTGATAAAGAAACCATAAATAATAAGAAGACCTTTCCAGTATTATCAATCCCAAGAACTGAAATAATTAAAGGAGCCCAAGCCAAAGGAGGTACTGGTCTATATAACTCTATTAAAGGATCAAAAAAGCCTTTAGCAAATCTATTTAGACCCATAAATAATCCTAAAGGAACTCCAATTAATATTCCAAAAACTAATCCAAGAAAAACTCTCAGGAAAGAGTCCCAGATATGACCATACGGGACAGGCACTTTAAATAATTCAAAGTCTCCAGTAACAACTTTAAGCACATAACCCTTAAAGTTTTGCTTAACTATTCCTTCTTTAGTATGAACTGGATAATCTCCTGGTAGAATATCAGCTATCCAATCTGGTAAAAGAAAACCAATCATTTTACTGACATCAACCATATCTATCCAGAGAAGTGGAATGTCTTTGTAACCTACACTTGGTTTCAACATTAGTACAAATTTATTAAAAGTATCAGAAGGTTTTGGTAGCCATCTACCAGACCCTTGCTCAGAACAACTCGGACCACTTGCAACAATTGTACCTGCTGGAAATAAAAATATATCAATAAATCTTAATCCACCTTGAGCTTCTTTTTGCGCAACATCAAATTTGATGATTGCATTCTGCATTTTGTTTAATGCTTTAGGAGGATAGATGCTTGCAAATTCTATTCTTCTTGCAATTTTTACAATATTTTTTGCATATATTGATGATAATTCCTCACTATCCAAATCTTTTCTATAAGTTTTAATTTCATCTTTAAGCTCTTTAATTTGACTCTTAAATTTTGGATTATGATTTCTTAATTTGAAAAATTCATCACTTATTAAATTTAATTCTTGAGCAGCAGCATGAAATTTTAAACCCCTATTTGTTGCTGGAACTAATGGCACTTCTATTGTGTTTTCTATAGATCCGGTTCCTGCACTGACTTTAACTATACCCCATCCTCCTTCTTCACCCACAGCTTTTTGTCTTTCATTATACTCTTGTTCTGTTTCAAAAGGAAAATCAGGTTTTTGGAAATTTTCAGTTAAAAGATTTATTTTACCAGTAATCTCTTCTATTCTTTGTTTGGTCTCCATTTCAAGTAAGTCTTCATTTGTCAGTAAAGGAATTAATTGACTAGTCTTATTAACAAATCCAAGAAGAGTTGTTTTTTGCTGATTATTTAATTCATTTGAATTTTGTATTTCATCAAGAATTTGTTGGAGATTTTTGTTCTCTTTTTTTATTTGAGAAGTACTTTTAAATTCCCTTTCTTCAATTGGAAACTGATATTTCAAACCTAATAATGAGTCATTTACTTTGGCAACTTGACAAAGTTCATTAGCAGATTTTGGATAAAATCCCTTAGCTATATCCCATGAATAATAAAGCCAAACTAAAAGGAGAAAACTACTTCCAACTATGACCCAATGAGTACCACCCCTTGCTCTTTCGGGATTTCCGAATACTGCATCAACTTTTTCGGTTTTAATTAATCGCCTACCATAAAGTATACAGCCAACTACTGCAAAAAAAATAAAAAAAGTTACTATTTGAGTTAACATTTAATTTTCTTTCCCCATTATTTCTTCCTCCATATTCCAAATCATTTCTAAAATTTCCTCTCGTTTTGTAGAGAAATCTTTATTTTTTTTAATTTCTCTTAAATCTTCTTTCAAACCCATTGATGCAAAAGGAAGATTATATTCCTTATGTATTCTTCCTGGTCTAGGAGCCATTACATATAATCTTTCTCCAAGTAATAAAGCTTCTTCAACCGAATGAGTAATTAATATAATTGTCTTTCCAGTTTCTTTCCAAATTTTTAGAACCAATGATTGCATCTTTTCTCTAGTTAATGCATCAAGTGCTCCTAAGGGCTCATCCATTAAAATTAAATCTGGATCATTAATTAAACATCTGGCAAGAGCAACTCTTTGCTGCATACCACCTGACAATTGATAAGTTGGTGTATTACCAAAACCTTTAAGTCCAACTATTTCTAACCACTCATCAACTTTTTTTTGAGTTTTTATTGGATCTTCATTTTTCATTCTCAATCCAAAATTGACATTTTCAGCTACTGTTAACCATTCAAATAAAGCTCCCTGTTGAAAAACCATTCCTCTCTCAACTCCAGGACCATCTATTTCTTTATTATTTAAAGTTATAATTCCTGAAGTTGGTCTAATAAATCCAGCCGTTATATTTAGTAAAGTTGTTTTTCCACATCCAGAGGGACCTAATACAGTAAGGAGTTCTCCCTTTTTAAGAGTAAAATTTAAATCTTTTAATGCATGAACAGTTTCTCCTTTGGGAGTCTTAAAAATCATATTTAAGTTTTGAGAAACTAAATCGCTCATAAAAACTTTATATTAGAATTTCTAATAAAAAAATAGGCACCAATTTATTTTAATTGGCGCCTATTTAAATTTTTATCTACCTTTAAATTATAAAGGTAAAAAACTTGTATCTACGTTTCCTCTTGGTGTTCCCATTCCTTTTAGGAATGCATCAAGATTTCCACTCTCCATAGACTGTTTTGTTTCTTCTGGAGTTAGGAATTTAAAGCCACTTAAAGTTTCTTTCATATCAGCAACTTTCATCTCAGAAGCTCTTGACATAGCATTCATATCACTTTTTCCAGCTCTATATCTAGCATTTGCTTCATGTGTTACTTCGATAAAAGTTCTTAACATGCCAGGATTTTCCTTCATAAACTTTGTAGTTACAGAAGTAATATCTATACCCAAAATACCAGCATCTCTTGCTTCTTGAACTGTAAGTAATCTAGATCCAACTGCAGTTGCTGCTTTAATAGAATTACCACCAAATAAACATGCCATTACAACATCGCCGCTTACTAACGCAGCCGCTCCTTCTTCAGGATCCATTTGAATAATATCCATTTTTTTTCTATCAGCTCCAACAACTTTCATACTTTCATCAAAAACGTATTCAGCCATTGTTCCTAATGGAACAGCAACTTTTTTACCCTCTAACTCTGTTGCGTTTGCTTTTGTAATTCCAGAAGCGTTAGATGTTACACAAGTAGTACCACCCATTCCGTATTCCATTGCAATATCAACAAGCTTAATAGGCGCTTTAGATTTTACAGCATTTATGAAAGGAACCAAACCTTGTGAGTAAGAGATATCTATATCTCCTGCTAACATAGCATCAGTCATAGCTCCACCATTAGTGAAATTAGTCCACTTAACAGGCACACCTAAGGCTTTTGCAAAGTTTTTTTTCATCATGTCTTCTAAATTTGGACTTGGCCATTCTAAGAAGTATGCAACTCTTACTTCATTCGCAGCTGAATTTGCAACTGAGATTGAAAGATTTAGAGCCACGAAACACCCAAGAATAAAACTAATTATTTTTTTCATTTAATCCTCTTTCTTGATTATTTATATGTTCTAAGTTTAAGATTAAATCTGCCTATATGTAAAACAAAAAAATGGTTATAATGGTCATACAACTTTAAGTTGTGACAATTATTTTGGTGGTTTATTAGACTTAATTAGTCTAAAGAAATTAAATATTTAAAATATAAAAATTAATTATAATTTTATGAGCTCAGAAAAAAGAACTTCAGTGCCAAATTCTCTCAACGAACATTGGATGCCATTTACATCTAATAAAGATTTTAAAGAAAATCCAAAACTGATAGTTGAGGCAAAAGGCGTATATTTAAAAAACCATCAAGGACAAACACAAATTGACGCAAGCTCTGGGCTGTTTTGTAATCCTTTAGGACATGGAAGACAAGAGATTATCGATGCAATAACAAATCAATTGAAAACTTTAGATTATTGTCAACCATTTCAACAAGGGTTTGGGGGATCTTTTGAATTAGCTACAAGAATTTCAAAACACACTCCAGGAAATTTAAATAAAATATTTTACACAATATGTGGTTCGACAGCAGTTGAAACTGCAATAAAAATAAGTATTGCATACCACAAAGCAAGAGGCGAGGGACAAAGATTTAGGTTTGTGGGAAGAGAGCGTGCTTATCATGGAATGAATATTGGTGCGACTTCAGTTGGTGGAATGATTAATAATGTAAAAGCTTATGCGAGCGTTCTTATGCCGGGCGTTGTACACATGAGACATACACATTTAGATGAGCATAAGTTTATTTCTGGTCAACCTGAAACTGGAGCTGAAATAGCAAATGATTTAGAGAGAATATGCACAAATTTTGGTTCTGAAAATATTGCGGCATGTATAGTTGAACCTATAGCTGGCTCTACAGGGACATTAGTTCCGCCAGTTGGATACCTGCAACGACTACGAGAGCTTTGTGATAAACATAAGATACTTTTAATTTTTGATGAAGTAATAACAGGATGGGGAAGAACAGGTTCAGCTTTTGGAGCTCAAGAATTTGGAGTAACACCTGATATAATGACAATGGCAAAAGCAACAACTAATGGAATAGTTCCGTTTGGTGTAGTTGCTTGTAAGGAAGAAATTTATGATGCTGTGATGGATAATTCTCCAAAAGGTGCAATAGAATTATTTCACGGATATACATATTCTGGAATTCCAGTTTCTGTAGCTGCAGCATTAGCTGTTCAAGATATCTTTGAAAAAGAAGATATATTTAATAGAGCAAAAGAACTTGCTCCATATTTCCAAGAGGGTCTATTTTCTCTCAAAGATATAGATGTAGTAGATAATATAAGAGGATATGGAATGATGGGTGGTATTGATATTAAAACTGATGGACGACCTGGAAAAGCTGGTCTAGCAACTTTCAAACATTGTTACGATGCAGGAGTAAATTTTAAGGCTACAGGTGACTGTTTAATTATTGCACCGATGTTTATTTGTGAAAAAAAACATATTGATGAAATTATTGAAAAACTTAGAACTGGAATTACAAATTACGCAAAAAGCAAAAAGAATTAAATTTCGTCAATGAGAATCGGCGTACCTAAAGAAATAAAACCTCAAGAAAATAGAATTGGCTTAACACCAGATAGTGTAAAAACTCTTGTATCTGAAGGTCATGAAGTCTTGGTTGAGAACAATGGTGGCTTTGAAGCAGGGTTTGATAACAATCAATATACAAATGCTGGTGCTAAAATTGTCAATAAAGCATCTGATATTTTTAATGATGCGGAGATAATTGTTAAAGTAAAAGAACCTCAAAAAGTTGAGGTTGAGATGATTAAAGAAAATCAAATTATCTACACCTATCTTCATTTAGCTGCAGCAAAGGAGCTTACAGAAGGTTTAATTAAATCAAAAAGCATAAATATTGCTTATGAGACAGTTACAGATGATAATGGCAGACTTCCATTACTTGCACCTATGAGTGCAGTTGCGGGGCGTATGTCAGTTCAAGCAGGAGCGCACTGTTTAGAAAAAAACCAAAAAGGTAGAGGGGTATTATTAGGAGGAGCACCGGGAGGTGAACCAGCAAATGTTTTAATTCTTGGTGGAGGTGTAGTAGGAGAGAATGCTGCAATAATAGCTACAGGAATGCAGGCTAAAGTTCATATAGTAGATAAGTCTGAGGCAAGATTGAAACAGTTAGTTGAGAAATTTGGTAACAGAATAATACCAGAACAAAGTGATAAAATAGATTTAAGAAAATTAGTTTCTGAGGCAGATCTACTGGTAGGTGGAGTTTTAATACCTGGTGCAGAAGCACCAAAATTAGTGACTAAAGATATGTTAAAATTAATGAAAAGAGGATCAGTAATTGTTGATGTTGCAATAGATCAAGGCGGATGTGTTGAAACAAGTAAACCAACTACTCATGGAGATCCAACATATATAATTGATGATGTTGTTCACTATTGTGTGGCAAATATGCCTGGTGGAGTTCCTAGAACCTCCACTTTTGCATTAAATCAAGCAACACTTCCTTATTTAGTAAAACTTGCAAATAAAGGTTATCAAAAAGCTTTAGGTGAAGATAAAAACTTTTTAGCAGGATTAAATGTTCATAAAGGCCATGTGACTTATAAAGCTGTTGCAGATGTTTTTGGACATGAATATGTTAACCCAGGAGATGCAATCAAAAATTAATTAAATGGAAAAGAAACTTCCAATTAGCACAAAAGTTGTTGTTATAGGAGGTGGGGTAGTAGGTTGTTCTGTTGCTTATCATTTAGCGAAATTTGGTTGGAAAGATACAATTCTTTTAGAAAGAGATCAGCTTACTTCAGGCACTACTTGGCATGCAGCAGGACTTGTAAGTCAATTAGGACCAACAGCAGCAATAACAAAAATTAGAAAATACACTTTAGATTTATATAAAAAACTCGAAAAGGAAGTTGATCACTCTGCAGGTTTAAGATTGAACGGTGCTCTTTCAATTGCACAAAATAAAGGAAGATGGCAAGAACTTCAAAGACAAGCAACCACTGCACAACTTTATGATGTTGATGTAAGAATCTTAGATAAAGATCAAATAAAAAAAAATTATCCAATAATTAACACGGATGAAGTCATTGGTGGAATTTTAATGCCAGGTGATGGAGCGGCTGATCCATCAGGTGTAACACATATGCTCGCTAAAGGTGCAAGAATGGAAGGTGCACAAATTTTTGAAAAATCACCTGTAGACGAAATTTTAACAAAAGATGGAAAAATTTCAGGAGTAAAAGTTAATGGTCAAAAAATTGATTGTGAATATATTGTTTTAGCATCAGGAATGTGGTCTAGACAAATTGCAGAAAAGGTTGGAGTAAGTGTTCCACTTTATCCTGCAGAACATTTTTATATAATAACTGAACCAATTGAAAATTTGTCTAAAACTTTACCAGTAATAAGAGATTTTGATAATAGCACTTACATTAAAGAAGACGCAGGTAAAATTTTAGTAGGTATTTTTGAAGGAAAGTCCATCCCAGCTTTTGACAAGACAAGTATTGTACCTGAAGATTTTTCATTTGGAGAATTTCCTGAAAATTTTGAACATTTTGAACCATATTTAACATCTGCAATTAAAAGGTTTCCAGTATTAGAAAAAGCTGGCATTAGAAAATTTTTTGCAGGACCAGAATCTTTTACACCCGACACTAATACTTTATTGGGTGAGGTACCAGAAATTAAGAATTTCTTTGTATGTTGTGGTTTAAATAGTATTGGAATTGGAAGTGGAGGAGGGGTTGGAAAAGTAACAGCTGAATGGTTAATGACAGGACATATAAATCAAGACATTTTCAGTTATGATATTAAAAGATTTCAAAAATATCATTCTGAATTAGGTTTTATTAAAAAAAGAATAACTGAAACTTTAGGGGATCTTTATGGGATGCACTGGCCGTTTAAACAACATAAAACCTCAAGAAATATAAAAACACTCCCTTATCATGAAAATCTTAAAAGTTTTGGTGCATGTTTCGGTGTTTCAGCTGGTTATGAAAGACCTATGTGGTTTGCATTAGATGGTGAAAAATCAGAGTACGAATATAGTTATAACTATCAAAATTGGTATCCTTCAGCAGAATACGAGACAAATAATACGATTAAAAATGTTGGTTTATTTGATTTAACACCTTTTTCTAAATTTGAGATAAAATCTGACAAAGCCCATCAAGAATTACAGAGAATCTGCACAGCAAATATAAAAAATGAAGTTGGTAAATGCACGTATACTCATATGTTAAATAGTGATGGTGGTATTGAAACTGATTTAACTATTGTTTGTGTAGATCAAAATCATTATAGAATTATTAGTTCAGCAGCAACACGAGAAAGAGATAAATTTCATATAAACAAACATCTTTCTGAGGAAGTTAAATTAAAGGATATAACCGACGATTATTGTGTTTTTGGATTATTTGGACCTAAAAGTAGAGATTTAATTCAAAGTATCAGCCAGGATAAGTTTGACAACAACAGTTTTAGATTTGGCACTGCAAAATATATTTCAATTCATGAAGTAAAGATTTGGGCTCAAAGATTATCTTATGTTGGTGAATTAGGATATGAACTTTATGTAAAATTTGATGATGCTAAAAAAATATATGAATTATTAATTGAGCACGGTAAAGATTTTAATCTCTCAAATTGTGGAATGCATGCAATGGATATAATGAGAATGGAAAGTGGCTTTTTACATTGGGGTCATGATATTTCCCCTGAGGAAAATCAATATCAAGCAGGTTTGTCATTTACAATAAGTAATAAAAAACAAATAGATTTCATTGGAAAAAAAGCTTTAGATAAAATTAAAAGAGAGAAAATTACAACCAGATTAGCGATGTTTACTTTGAAAGACAGTAAACCAGGCGAACCATTATTACTTCATGATGAGCCTATTTATTTAGATGATAAGATTATTGGCAGATCAACCTCTGGGAACTATTCATTTAATTTTAAAAAAAATTTAACTTTTGGATATATTAGTACTGACCTCTCAAACGAAGAACTTAAAGACAAAAATTTATTTATTGAAGTAGAGAAAAAGAAATATCAAATTTTTATTCAATTAGAACCATTGAAAAAATCAAATTTTAAGAATATTTAATTAATTTTTCTTCTTAAAAAAAGAACAAATAGAACTGAAGTTGACATCATAATGAGAGCATAGGCAGCAGTAGGAACCATATATACCATGTCATTAAATAATTGAGTTCCAACAAAAACTGCTAAAGTGCCATTTTGTAATCCACATTCTAAAGATATACATCTTTGTTGAGCTATTCCTGATGCAAAAATTTTAGCGGTATAAAATCCAATAATCATCATGATAATATTTAAAGTAAGAGCGATTGTCCCTGCTTTTGTTAAAAACATTACAATACTATCCCATTCCTCAATATAAATTGCAATAAACACAATTAAAAATAATCCGATTGATACTCTTTGAATATTTTTCATGTTTCTTAAAATAAATTCACTCGCAAATTTTCTAATTAACATTCCAATAATCACTGGAACTGTTACAACAAAAAACATCTTTAAAGATATACCAACCATTGAAATTTCTTTTTCAACATAAGAAATGTCAAATAATTCAATTGATAAAAAAACAATATAAGGAACTGATACAATACTTATTAAACTTGTAAAAGCTGTTAAAGATATTGAAAGCGCAACATCTCCATTTGCAAACTTAGTTAAAATATTTGAAGTGACTCCCCCTGGTGCTGCAGCTATTAACATAACTCCTAAAGCGAGCTCTATTGGAGTTTCTAAAATTATTATCAAGAGATATCCTACAATTGGAAGAACAACTAATTGACAAACTAAACCAACAAAAAATTCTTTAGGATTTAAAAAAACTCTTGTAAAATCTTTTACGGTTAAGGAAGCTCCAAGTCCCAACATTATTAACGCAAGTGCAAATGGTGCAATTGTTGTTACTATACCCATGACCCCTCCTAAGTATTATGAATGTTCCCTATGTGAAAAAGCAACTTATAAAATTTTTAGGAAATTACAAGCAGATTTAAGATTTTACGTATAAACTTTGCTTTGTATTTAAAAATTTCTGTTTGATAGGGTAAAATCTTTCTAAAATTTGTTGAAGATAAAATATATTGTTTTTTTTCATTTATTTTTATTAAATCCTCTTTTATTAAAAATTTACACTTTCTTATAATCGTTGCTCGAGGAATGTTTGTCATATCAGAAATCGACATTGCACTTATACCTATGTCAGTTCCTAGATTAATTAAAACATTATTTGTGGCAAAATAATCAAATGAATTTTTATGATCTGCAGGACTCAATTTTTTTGAAACGTTTAAAACTTGATTCATGCAAACTGTACCCCAAATATGAAATGTTGTTAAGTCTTGCATGAATTTATGATATCCAATTACCAAGGGTATTTGCATACGATAA
>CACJWU010000007.1 GCA_902597215.1 uncultured Pelagibacteraceae bacterium
CTAGCTGAACCATTGGTTCCACATTCATCATCTGCTACACAAATAAAAGCTGCACCTTGATTACATCTTTGCTCTCCTGGAGGAGGTTGGTAAATTGGAAAATATACTTTTCCTTTAAACAATGTTGGTGAGGCAGAAGATTTTCTATATAATTTTTCAGATTGCAATCCCGAGCTTGAGCCATCAGCTGATGATCTATCAAGACCAATTACCCAGGCAGTTTCACCGTTCATAGTGCTTATACAATCATCAGAAGTGTTTCCTGTAACGTCTACACATTTTTTTGGAGATTCAGGAGCACTTGTATTCAAATTATCAATTGATCTTGCACGATCAGAACCTATTAAAGCTTGATTTCTAAAATCAGAGTTACTTCCCTCAGGAATAGTAACACCATTGAGATGTTCAAAATATGGATAATGAACATCAATTAATCCATATAAAATATTATCTTGATCATCTTCCATTCCACCTAGGTCAGTGAAGTTACCTGTTGCTCCAAAAAGATAAAATTTTCCATCATTGAATCCAACTCCAGCATCCATACCAAAATAAGAATATCTAGCATTCTCTAATGAAGCATCTAATCTAAACAAAGTTGTTTGAGCAAATACATCTGCACCTTTTTGACTGGTTAAATTAATTTTTGTTATTTTTCCCTCGAGATCATTGACGTAAACCATTGCTCCTCTCCATGGAATATCAAAAGCAGTGTCAGGGGTAATCACTACTGGAGTGGCTGGAATTGCATTTGAAATGTTGCTTCCAAATTGTGTAGGGGAGACTGCTCCGGTAGCATCAGTAACGGTTCCAACAGGAGTAGTATCAACAATCGTAATAGCCCCACCATTTTTGACTGCGCCGTATATTCCTCCAGGTGGAATTGTAATTCCACCATCAATTATCTGCTCTAATGCAACTAAAAATACTGCAGATCCTGCACATTTATCATTTTTACTAAGTCCACCAGCTAAAATAGCAACATAAACATCTTTTTCAGGGTTCCCTTTAGCGTCATGAGAAGGAATTCTAGCTATTCTTGGGGTTGCCCAGGTTTCTCCTAACAAAGAGTAATCCCAGTGTCTGTTATCATCAAAAAATCCAGATGCTCCCGTACAAGCAGTAGATATGTTAAATGGGGTACTTCGTTTAGCTTCATCAGAATTTTCATCAGCATCTTCTGGTTGATGCGCATTAATTCTCAATTCTTCCTCAAAAGTTACTTGTAGTAAATTTCCTACTATTTTGGCACTTTTGATAACTAATTGATCTCTTCCTCCCTCTTCGCTTGCTTTTGTTGCTGACAGTAAATCTATTGGAACATCCTGTCCACTAGTATAAGGCAACTCTATACCTGCAAAATGAAAAGTTTTACTCACATAACATGAAGCTTCTACACTATTATTATGATATGTAGTACTCGTCTGACAAATGGCAGCAGCATCTTGCGCATCAGTTGTGTCTTCACTAATCAGTTCATCTACTGATCTTTTTTGATGATAAATTTCGTAAGCTTTTATACCTTCCTCAGATTGAAGATAAGATGCAAATCCTGAATTATATGGGTATTCTATAATTCCTCCAAAAGCATCTGACTTTAAAATTTTTCTATTTATTTGATCATTAAAAATAGAATACAAATGAATTGGTTGATCACGATCAGTAACATCTAAAACTGAAAAACCAGCACCTCCTCTTCCATAAGGAACAAATAATATTGTTCTCCACTTTTTAGTATTGTCCTCTTCTATAGAGCCTTCATTTACAATATATCCTGTTGTAAAAACATCATGGGTTACTGCAGAACCATCAACTCCAAATATTGGATTAGTACCACCGGCTCCAACTTTAATTACCTTCTGTTCGCCATCTACAATTTCAGTAACATCAATTTTGCCATCATAATCTTTGTTCATTATTTGTGGTAAGTTGGTTGCAACGAACGGTGGAAGAAAGGCCCAAACCTCATTTCCTGTCTCAGCATCAATTGCATGAAGTAAACCGCTGTTAGATCCGGCATAAAGAGTATTTTTTCTTGTTGCATTTTTACTCATAAAATTTGCATAATTATTTGTAGCTCTAAAATAAGCTTCCTCATTATCATCTGAAAAACTCAAACTTGCATCGGGGGGTCCGATTTCGATAAGTTGAGAATGGTAGATATCACCCATCACATGATCCCTAACTTTGTTAATTTTACAATCTCCAGCATAATTAAAATAATCAGTGCCTTTCATAAAATTTATTAAACCTATAACATCATCAGCGACACCATCAGCAACACCTGGCTCATCTTTACAATCTGAATTTGAATTATGATAATCCTGAATGACATAACCTGTGCTTTCCATATGTTTTTGAATTATGCTTGAGTTTTCTGCTTTAAAGTTATCCCAATTACCTGCATAAGGAAGATTTGGAATTGCCGTCCATATATTTCTTGTATCTGCGTTACTTCCCTCAGTTGATTGACCCTTAATTTGAAGTGCAGCATTCCAATTTTTTGCAAAACTCATTTCATGTATTACTGTTCCATCTGCATTTAATTCTTTTCTTAAAAGTTTTCCTTTCCATTCTCCATATTGCTCATACTCAAATTGTGCTTGGTATAATGAACCTCCTTCTTGAATTGTTGCTGTAATTGAAGGTGCAGTAAATGCTAGTTTATCTGCTAGAATTTGTCTTATTTTACTCGTTAGTTGTTGTTTCAATTCCTCAGGAGTTTTTGGCTCCATCAATGAATGACAATCTTTATCATTTGGATCGTTATTTGGACACGAACCCTTTTGTGCAAATTCTAAAAATAAATCTCTTGAGTCTTCTTTAATCCCATCTCCATATGCAACAAACAGAGATACTATTCCTTTTTTTCTTAAAGCCTCAATTTGATCCATGGCCTTTCCTTTGTTATTACCACTACCATGATTTCTCATTGCTCCATCACCTATCACAATAACGTAGTTTAGTTGACATTCCTCATCCTCTTTATAAACATTAGTGGGATCGTCATTGAAATATCCTGTTGCCATTTGAGAAAATGCTTCTGCATCAGTACCCCAAGCAGTTCCCAGATCTGTTAACACACCCATAATTTGGCTTGCACCTCGAGGACTGATAGGAACCTCTAGACAAGAGCTGTCATTACACCTTTGAGATTTTTGGGTACTTGCATTCCAGCCTAAATAATATTTACAACCCCCATTTTTATGACAATCCTTTCCACCTTTATTATCATGCTTGCCACTTACTTCCCCTGCATTCCAGTGGCCAAATCCAAAATATGCCCCAGTGGTTAAGGTAGAGTCATTCACGATTGCTTGCATTGCATCTTTGACACCATCCCATCTTCTTATTCTTTGTCCACCCATTTGCTGAAGCCAAGCTTCATCCTCTTCAGTTGCATTGAATTTTGTTCTGTCAAATTCATCAATATAACCTGAAAAAGCTGAAACAATAATTTTATCACCAACTACCGTAATATTTCTTGCATCATTAAAACCAACTTTTGCTGCAGGTAAATTTCCACTGTCTTCTTTTGTATTTGCAGTTGATGTAGCAAAACCTTTTCCGATACTTTCTATTACTTCACATGTTACTGGATTAATTTTTTGCATCACATGATTTATATTTGAAATTATATAGGCGATTTCATCGCTATTAGGATCCATCTCCATATCCGTTGCATATGCCATGCCGGTATTAGTTGTATAATTTGGATTATTAACATTGTTACATCTAGTAATTTGATTTTTTTTAGCTACAAAAGAGTTTCCTACAGCTTTTAAATCTGCAGAAAAAACATCACCATCTCTAACAAAATAAATAAGTGTTCCTGTGCTATTAATTTCAAAGTTACTTAAATTTTTGAATCTACAAGTTTTACAATCTGTTGTGGTTTTAGACTCCATAGTTGTAAGATTTACAACTTTTAAAAAACCACCATTCTTTTTCGATCCGGTTATAAACAGATATGGTGTGTCGCCAATCGTTTTTACTTTTAATCGAAATACTTGTGCTTTATCTTCTGTAACTGCTATTGCAACTTTACAGGTTGATCCATCTTCAGAAAAACCAAACACCATATGTTTTGCACCATTCTCCCAAGCTCTAAAAAAAATAATATTATCATTGGATAATGTAGTGCCTGTAGCAGTCAGACCACTTACGTATTGTACATTAGCATTTCTTGCAACTTTTTGATCACTAAAATTCATAGTTGTATCCACAAGATTTTCACAACCACTTGATGGAACATTCGTAATTTCTGAGAATGTATCATCTAATGATCCAGCACTTGTGTATCTCAATACTCCTCTGCTACCTGCTGACTGGGAAAATAAGAGATTGCCACTTGAGTCATAATCTGCTCCATTAACAATCTCCAAACCATCTTCTCCTATCCATGCCATCATACTATCGGAACTATCTATCAAGAATAAAATGTTTGCAGCAACATCACCATCTCCTGCGCCGGGAGGAACGGGTTTTGAATATATTTTACCAGTAAAAAATAAACTCAATAAAATTATAAAAATATATTTATAGATCATCATAATATTTACCAATCCGCCTCTATTACATCTTCACCACTGATATAATCCATCATTTGATCATTACTTATTAAAAGTGCTTCAGTTATTAGACCTCTTTCTTTGTAGGATCCATAAATTATAAATAAACTTCCAATGCTTAAATTTACACTACCTAACCAATTTTTGTCCTGAGCTTCATTTCCAGGGTCACTGACAAAATTTTTTGCAAAATTGTATACTTCATTACTTTCTTTCTTAGATGATGTCAGCCTAATAGCTGCTATTTTTGAGTCATAAACTGTCACTTCAAGCTCAGTAACATCAAATCCGGCATTTTCACAAAAATCGACTGCATGATTTTTATATTTTACAGAATACTCTTGACCATAAACTTCGGGATTATATTTTGTTAAAAAATCAAATTTCTCAGCAGCCTGAATAACATCTGATCCTATTGGAACATTCAAAATAATACATGCATATGATGAGTTTAAAAATAAAATCTTAAAAAGGATTATTAAAAATATTTTTTTCACAACCTAAATTTAATGAATTCTGAAAAGTTTTTCAATATCCATAGTGTCAAATTTGTGACAGAATTTTTATCATCTTTAATGAGAAAGCACTAAAATTGTCTCGAGGGGAATTAATATATCTGGATTAGAAGATGTTCCTAAAATTCCACAACCAAATATTCTGTATGTGGATCCCATTCTTTGAGACATACCTGAGCTTTTTTTCAAACTGCTTCCCGCTGCCTTATAGACGGCTGTACCAGAATTAACAATAAAGTACTCGTAGGTAAATTGTTCTAATTTCGTTTTTTCATCGGGATCAGTCACAATTGGTTCAATTAATTGAAAAAAACTTAAGTCTTTTTTATGTTCAACATATCTAAAAGTTGATTCTTGACTTAAATTTTTAAAACTTTTGTAACAAGGTGTTTGATCTGGTTCATATTCATCCTTGTCTTCAGAAGGCATGTTGGTAGGTATCTCTCTTCTTGATGATCGAGAACCACTATCATTGACTGCTCCCATTATTTGATCAATTAAATTTTTTTCTCCTTCCATTAACGCTGTTTCAGCTACATAAAAAGTTTGTTGATATTCATCACTACTATTATTTCCACGATGGTCAGATGAAGCAATTACAATTAAAGCGCCCCCCATTAAAGACATTGCAAGTAATAAGACTAAAGACAAAACAAGCGTAAAACCTTTTTCCTTTTTTCTAGTTTTAAGTACCATCAAAAAAATCCTTTTCCGACATTACGAGTGTTAACTGTGACAAGAACAGAGTCTATTAATTTTAAACTATCATCACCAGCTTGCGTATCAAATCCACCAGATTGTGTCTCAACACCACTTTGTGTTGAAACATCTGTTGTGGTCTGATCAGAACCTTTCCTATCACTTAGAAGTCCTCTCGGTTTTCTTTTCTTTTGAGATGTAGCTGTAAAAAAGTTTTCCTTAGATGTGAAAGTGATTCTTATGTCTACACCTCTTATTTTAGAAAACATAAGTCTAATATCACTTCCATCTGCGTCTGTGCCCGCAACATCGGGCAAGGGATATTTTCCACTTACATCTTGAATTATCAAACCATTCTCATCAAAAGGAACGAACTCCATATCAATCACATAATCTCTTATCATTTCTTTTTCTATACACTCAGGACATCTAGCTTTATCATTTATCCACTCACCAGTTCCAAATAATGGCCATTGGCATATACTTTCATCTCTCGCTTGATAATAAGTCTCAACAGATTTATAAACAGCGTATCTTTGATTATTCGTATTCCCAGATTTTTCTGCAAAATAAGTAATTCTATATTTTTTAAAAGGTTGTTTAAGACTGTTTTGATTAAAATCCTCATAAACTATCTCAATTGAATCACAACATGTGTCTTCAGGACTCCAACCTTCTGTATCAGTGTCAGCACCTCCAGCATGACGTGGTATCTTATAATTTCCCAGCGATTTTTTTCTGATAACTATTGGATTTGTACTTTTAAACGCATCATCATATCCATTATTAATATCCAAGTAACTAGTTTTTGGAAGAACAATTGAATTTCCGTCAGTACATTTTGCATTTGCTTCTGTTTGATATTTATTTATTTCGCTTGTGCCTGCATAGTATCTAAAGCCTGCCATCCTTACATCTCTCATAATCATTGAAATTAAATCTCTACTTGACTTACTAATACTTACTTTTTCGCTAACCTGAGAATATGTTTTGTTAACGACATTATAAGTTGTATACATTGCACCCATAATTATGGTTGTTATTACAATGCCAATTAATAATTCAATTAATGTAACACCTGATATATTTTTTAATTTTTCCCTCATAAATTTCTTTTATCCGTCTTTGTCCTCATCTTCCTCTTGTGCTACTATATCATCTTGCTCTTCTGCTAATGTTTCTTCTTCCAGTGTTTGGGGACCTTTTAATTTGTAATCAGATTGAAAATATAAATATTTTGTTTTTTTTCCATCATTTAATTTAATTTGAACTCTTCCAATATATAACATCTCATCTTTAATATTGGGATTAGATTTATCAGCCGCACCTGTGGCCCAATCAGCCTTGATTTTAAATATCCGAAATTTTCTAGTTTCATTTTTACCTACACAATTCATATAATCTCTAGAATTTAAAATTGCTTTCCACTTTCTTAATTTCATTTCTGGTGGAATTAATGCATTTGCTTTTGTAGCACCTCCATATATATTTCCTGAATTATCATCTGACCCAGGATTATTCGCAGTACAAATTTCTCCTAAATCTGTTTCTCCATGTAAGTATTCAGAAAAATTAGATTTATCTCCTCCAGCAGTTTTATTGCCAATTACGTCTTCAGCTATCATGTTCGATAGGTAATTAGCTTTTGTTCTTTCTCCTGAGGTATAAACTGATTGGACAGAATAATTGGTCATTTGTAAAATTGCAACAAAGCCAATACCAATAATTGCAGTCGAAACCAAAGCTTCCAAAAGTGAAACACCTCTAGTTCTTATAAGCTTTTTTTTTTGTTTAAAATTAACTTCTTTCATTATATTAACTTTCCCAATCATCTTTTTGCCATTTCATTTTAGAAAAATTACCATATCGTGACCACTTTATCACATTTAAATATAACGGTTTCTCATTATCAGAAACCATTGGATTCGGTTTGTTATCATTCGAGTGTTTCTCTTCCTCAAATTCAATATTACAAGAAATAGACCTTTCATTGCTACAAAGATAAATATGGTCGTACGGAACTCCCGAACTTTCTTCAAACGCAAGATCTCCTTTGGCCTCATAAAATCTACCATTTCTTGAAAAACATATTCCAGCTTGGTCTGCAATATTTGAAGTTATATGCTCTAAGGTAATGGAATAGACTGCATTTTGAATTTTTTCTGAGGAAGAAGTGTCTGTTGTCCAATATGTATCACTTTCAAGATCACATCTATCTTTTCTTATGTCTGGTTCATCAGGATTTTCACCAACATTTATTAATTCTGTAAACTCAGCCATTGATAAACCCCGTGACTGAACAATTAACTCATCTTCATCTGAATAAGAAAATTTTACTTGTACATATGCAAAAGTACCCCTTTCAGTTTGCATATGAACATTTTTTATAAGGGCATATACTTTATCAACATCACCTCTTACTCTCCTTTCGTTATTCCATTCGGTAAAATTTGGGTAAGCAACGGCTGACATTATGCCAACAATGGAGAGAACAATTATTAATTCTATAATTGTTAAACCTTTAATTTTCTTTTCCTGCCCCAGCATCAATCTTTCCAGCTTTTACTAGTTCCTCTAAAGACTTGGTCATTGTGATCATACCATCTTTTACAGCTGTTTGCATGATGCTTGGTATTTGATGAATTTTTGCTTCTCTAATTAAGTTTTGGATAGGAGGTGTACACTTCATCACTTCAAAAGCACCACAACGTCCTTGACCATCTTTAGTTTTAAGAAGTCTTTGAGTTACTACCATTTTTAATGATGTTGATATTTGAGCTCTAATTTGTGCTTGCTGCTCAGGTGGAAACACATCGATTATTCTGTTGATTGTATTTGGTGCACCGCTTGTGTGTAAAGTACCAAAAACCAAATGTCCTGTTTCCGCGGCTGTTAAGGCAAGACCAACTGTTTCTAAGTCTCTCATCTCCCCAACTAAAATAACATCTGGATCTTCTCGAAGAGCTGCTTTCAAAGCACTAGCAAAAGTTTGTGTTTGTTTACCTACTTCTCTATGAGAGACAATACTCTTTGCATCTTTATGGATAAATTCAACTGGATCTTCTACCGTAATAATATTTGCTGTTCTTGTTTTGTTAATTTGATTAATGATCGCTGCTAATGTTGTTGATTTTCCAGAACCTGTTGGTCCTGTCACTAAAACTAATCCTTTATGCATATCAATTATATCATAAAGAACAGGTGGTAAATCAAATTGTTCCATTTCGGGAATTACACTTTCAACTCTTCTTAAAACTGCAGCTGGTCCATGAATAGTCTTATAAAAATTCGCTCTAAATCTTAATCCACTTAATGTTACTGATGAGTCTAATTCATGAGTATCATTAAATCTTTTCAATTCAACTTCATTACAATTCGTTGACAATAAGTCTTGTAGATCTTGTGCCTTGACCATCACCTCTGGAACTTTATGTATTTCACCAGTTTGTCTAAATGCTAATGGCCATCCACTTCTGATATGAAAGTCTGATATCTTTTTATTATTTTTTGCTAGCTCTTCTAATTTTTCAAACATACTAAATTTTATATACAATTTTAAAAAAAAACAATATTTAGTTATTCAATAGCGACCAAAATAGGTGATTATTTAATATATAAAGTAATATATTATCCAAACTATCAACGAATATTCAAAAAAGTTTTTTGTAAAATTCAATTGCTTTTCAGTAAATTTTGAATTTAAAAATTTACTTAAATATAAAAATCCTAGGTGAACAGTTGACACTGAAATTAAAATGCCCATTAAAGTGTACTCAAAAGAAAAATTTTTATACCCAAAATAAATTGCTACAATAAAAGTTAGCCAAGAAACTTTAGAAATAAATATCTTAAATATCAAACCAGTTTTTTTACTAAAGATTGATTGGGTTTTTATTAAAGAATAAGACCAAGTTAATCCAATTAAAAAACTAATATATTTTAAAATCATTCGATTACTTCAAGTTCTTCAAAAATACTAACAATTTTTCTACCTTTAACTAAAGCACTAACTCTTGCACACTCATAATAAGCAAATGAAGTTTCTTCTGCGATCAGTTTCATTTCTAAACATTTAGATCTACTCTCAGTAAACAAATGTTCTTTTAATTCAGGAGGATCTCCCAAATACATCATGAGACCAATTACTTCATCTTCTCTTGTAAAATCTGACTTTTCTTCAATTTCGGCTACTCTATCATCAACTCCAATTTCAAAATTCTTGAATGCAACATAGCCTTTATAAATTATAAATACTAAAACCAAATAAAAAACTATCTTTATCTTGCTCATTTTAAAAATTTATTTTGCTTCTTTAAAAACTAAACATACACCGTTATTACAATATCTTTTACCAGTAGGTTGAGGTCCATCTTCAAAAATATGTCCATGATGAGCATCGCAATTCTTGCAATGATATTCCGTACGTGCATAACCTATTAAATGATCAGTTTTTGTTTCAAATACATCTGGTAAGGACTCATAAAATGAAGGCCATCCAGATCCACTTTCATATTTTGTTTTTGAATCAAATAACTTTATATCGCAATTAGCACAATGATAACTTCCCTCTCTTTTTTCATGGTTTAATTCACTTGTGCCAGGTGGTTCAGTGCCTTCTTCAAACATAACTAATTTTTGTTCTGCTGTAAGATTTGGATTTTTTTTATTCATTTGATTATATTAATTTAGCACACGATTGATGTAAAAAAGAATGTAATTCAACTAATTTATTAAAGTCTTTATTATATCCTCCACCTAAAACCCCACATAGAGGAACGCCCTTAGAAAAAAAATTTGCTGTAACAATTTCATCTCTTTCCCTTATTCCTTCATCTGAAATCTTTAATTTACCTAAACGATCATTAAAATGAATGTCAACGCCTGCAATATAAAAAACATAATCGAAATTTTCTTCATTTAATTGATTTAAATAAAATTTAAGCAATTTAATATATTGTCCATCTTCCATATTATCCTCAAGCTCTACATCAAGATCACTAATAGATTTTTTCGCTGGATAATTTGATTTAGAATGCATACTAAAAGTAAATACATTTCTGTTATCTTTAAATATGTCAGCACTACCATTTCCTTGATGAACATCTAAATCCACAATCAGAATCCTGCCAGCTAATCCTCGATCCAGTAAATATTGAGCAGCTACAGCTACATCATTAAAAACGCAATAACCTGCACCGCCATCAAAATTTGCGTGGTGACTTCCTCCTGCAGTATTACAAGCAACTCCATTTTTAATTGCAAGTTTTGATGCAAGAACTGTGCCACCAGTTGCTACTAGAGATCTTTGTACTACGCTATCAACTAATGGAAAACCAATCCTTTTAATTGTATTTTCATCTAAGGTTTTATTTTTTACATTCTTAATATATTCCTCTGAGTGTACTCTTTTTAAAGTTTCATCAGAGCAAGCAATTGGTTCATGAAATTTATTTACTATTTTTTTTTTTAATAAATAATTAGCAAGTTCACCAAATTTATTTATTGGAAATTTATGATCATCACCAATTTTTGCAAAATAATCTTTATGATTTACAACAGATAAATCCATATTTATTCAATAACACGAATTGGTTTACCATTAACACAAGCCTCCAGCGACTCGATCATTTGATTATAAAAAATACTGTAATTCTCTGCTGTTACATAACCTATGTGGGGTGTCAATAATGCATTTGGTAAAAATCTTAATTTATTATTTTCTGGGAGAGGTTCTTTTTCATATACATCAAGACCTGCTCCTGCAATTTCATTAGTGGATAAAGCGATTATCAAATCATCTTCATTTACAATTGGCCCTCTAGAAGTATTAATTAAAAAAGCAGACTTTTTCATTTTATCAAATTCTTTAATAGTAATACAATTTCTATATCTCTCACCACCTTGAACATGAATAGATAAGAAATCTGAGTTAGAAATAAGATCCTCTTTTGAGGAGGGAAGAATATCTAGCTCTTTACATTTGCTCAGATCTAAATTTTCACTCCAAGCCATAACTTGCATACCAAATGCTTTTCCAATTTTTGCAACTTGCGATCCAACCTTGCCTAATCCAATTAAACCTAAAATTTTTCCTTTCAATTCAACTCCTATTGTTGATTGCCAATAACCTTGATACATATTGTCAATTTCTTCCTTAAAGTTTCGTGCTAAGCCTAGTATTAAAGCCCAGGTTAACTCTGGTGTTGGATTAACATTTATTTCTGTACCACATACAATAATTCCCCTTTTTTTTGTAGCAACTAAATCAATTGATTTATTTCTTAATCCACTTGTAATGATAAATTTTAATCTTTTTAAATTATCAATTAAACTTTGGGTCATAGGTGTTCTTTCCCTCATAATTAACAATGCCTCAAAATCTGCTAATTTTTCAATTGCATCATTTTCATCTATAAATGGTTCACTAAAAATTTTAAATTCGTATTTTCCAGATAATTTTTCTATATCTACAAACTGTTGAGAAACATTTTGATAATCATCTAAGATCGCTACTTTAAGCATTTTTACTTTCCTTATTTGATAAAAATAAACCTAATATAATTAAAATTGCTCCAATCAAATGAAAAAATTGAAATACTTCATCATAAATTGCTATAGCCATAATTGAGCTAAATAAAGGAATCAAAGATAGTGAAATTCCCGCTCTATTAGCACCAATGATAGACACCGCTCCAGCCCAACAATAATAAGACCCTATACTTGGAAAAAGAGCTAAAAATACTAAAGTATAAATTAAATTTATATCAAAATTTATTACTTGATCATTTGAAAGCTCATACAAAAATTGAGGAAAAACAGTAATCAAACCAAATGTACATATAATATGTACTAAAGTTAATAAAGGCAGAGTAAATTTTTTTTTCTTTAAAAGAGTTGAGTAAATTCCCCAAGTAAGAACACCACCGATCATTATTAAGTCCCCTTTATTAAAATTAAGTGAGAGTAGAATATTAAGTTTAAGTTTTGTGACTATCGCTAAAATTCCACCCACTGAAATTATCAGACCTAAAATTTGAAATTTATTAGTTTTTTCAATTTTCAATAAAAAACAAAGTAAAATTATAATAGCCGGGATAGCAGCATTAAAGAGAGACGCATTAATCACCTGGGTGTGAATTAAAGATAAATATGTGAAAGAGTTATATAAGCCAACACTTGTTAGTCCCAAAAAAAATAATAAAGGTAAATTATTTAAAATTGTATCTTTATATTTAATAATTTCTTTATAGGTAAAAGGTAACAATATTATCCAAACAAATGACCAGCGATAAAATACTAAAGACAAGGGTGGAATTTCACTTAAAAAAGCGTACTTTCCTATCATAAAATTCCCAGCCCAAAATAAAGATGCACATACCAGCATTATGTATGCTTTAATGTTTTGCATGGATTAATTAAATCTTATTGAGCTATAAGGTTCTAAATTTAAGTTTGTGTTTTCTTTAGCTATCATTCCAGAAACAATCTTTCCAGATATTGGTCCTAATGTCCATCCTAAATGATGGTGGCCAAAACAATAAAATACGTTTTTATATTTCTTAGATGGGCCCATAACAGGTAAAAAATCTGGTAAGGTTGGCCTAAAGCCCAACCATTCATCTTCATGCTCTGGAAGATCTCCCAGCATATATTTTGCGTTATTTATCAAATTTTTAACTCTAGATTTTGATAAAGGGTTATCTAAACCACCAAACTCGACTGTGCCTACTACTCTTAATCCTTGCTCCATTGGTGTAATACCAAAACCTCTATTAGAAAAAATAACTGGCCTACTCAAAAGATGATCACAGTTTTTGAAATGAACATGATAACCTCTTTCAGTATCTAGTGGTATTTTTTCACCTAAGTTATCTGTTAATTTTTTTGAAAAAGCTCCACAAGCAATTACAATTTTGTCAAAAACATATCTTTTACTATCTGATATGAAAATGGGTTTTTCAGAATCAAATTGAATATCATTAATATTTTTTTTTTTAAACTTTCCACCTTTTTTTAAAAATAACTCAAAAAACTTTAATAAAATCTTTCTAGGATTTCTAGCATGTCTCGCATATGGGTAATAAACACCCGCATGGTAAAATGGTTTGATATTTGGCTCTAAATCATGAATTTCATCTTTGGAAACTAATTGCTGTTTAACACCAAGCTCATCTCTAACTTTGATTTCTAAATCTCTGCTCTTTAAATCTTTGTCATTCCAAATGTATAAAATTCCTTTATTTTCTACTAATCCCCCTAATTCAATTTCATCAAATAATTCATCGTAAGCAGGTAAAGCTAAATCTAAAATTTGATGCATATTTTTTGCAGTATGCATCATTTTATTTTTTGTAGTATTCAAAATAAATTTAAAAAACCAAGGTAGCATTTTTGGCACATAGTTCCATTTAAGAGCTAAAGGTCCAGTTGAACTCAATAACATTGCAGGCACATCAGCAAGCACATCTGTTCTATTTAATGACAAAGAAGCATATGGTGAAAAGTGTCCTGCATTTCCATATGAAGCGGCCGGACTGCCAGGTTCATCTCGATCAAAAATTGTTACACCGAAACCTTTTTTTTGAAGAAATAACGCATTAGATATGCCTTGAATACCTGCTCCAACAATTCCAACATTTAATTTTTTATTCATTAGGAAAAAAATATACTATTTATCTATGAGATAAGTTAAGCGACAAATTATACTTAGGCAATCATTTGTTGATTATGAACCCTTGCGCTCATGACAATCCCAAAACCAATCATAGTTGCTAGCATTGAAGAACCTCCATAAGACATTATTGGTAGTGGAGATCCAACTATAGGTAGTAAACCTAAAACCATGCTCATATTTATTGTGATGAATACAAAAATTGCAGCACCAAAACTATAACAGAAAATTTTTGCAAAATAACTTCTGCTGCTAGCACCTATCACAATTACTCTATAAATAGTAATTGCATATATTATTAAAAGAAAAGCAGAGCCAAAAAAACCAAACTCCTCTGAAAAAAGAGTGAAAATAAAATCGGTATGTTTTTCAGGTAAAAATTCCAAATAACTTTGTGTTCCTTTCAAAAAACCTTTACCAAAAATTCCACCAGAGCCTACGGCAATTTTTGATTGAATAATTTGATATCCCGCCCCTAAAGGATCCCTATCCGGGTTTAAAAAAGTTAAAACCCTTAATTTTTGATACGGCTTTAAGAAAGCAATGATAAAAGGTAATGAAATTACAAATCCTAGCATTGTATATATAAAATATTTATGATTAATTCCAGCAAACCACAAAACTGCAATTCCACTAATACCGATAAGAACTGATGTTCCTAAATCTGGTTGTACAATCACCAAACCCATTGGTAAAATGATAATTATCAATGACGTCAAGATAGTATAAACAGAATTTACGTTTTCTATTTTCATTCTATGAAAATATTTTGCAAGACACAAAATAATAAATATTTTCATTAACTCTGATGGTTGAAGATTTATGAAGTAAAGATTAATCCACCTTTGAGAACCTGATGAAGTAATACCAAACAAATAAGTTGCTATTAACAATCCAATTACAGCTATGTAAGAAAGATAACCTACTGCAAACCAATATTTGATATTAATAAAAGAAATTATTACCATCATAATAGTGAATACTATTAATTTTGTAAAATGACTTTTTGTATGAAATAAAACTTCACCCCCATCTGTGGAGTACATTGTTGTCAGACTTATAAAACCTAATAATAAAATACAAAATAATAAGATGTAATCAAAATTTTTAAATTTTTGAAAAAAACCAAATCTATTCGTTGTCAATCTTGTATGTTGATACATTATATCTCCAAATATCTTTTATCATCCATTAATTGTCTGATTACATGTCGATCAATAATTAGTTTAAACAATTTTGTTGCCATAGGTGCGGCTGTGGTACTTCCATTTCCACCGTGTTCAACTATAATACTCAATGCATACCTTGGATTTTTATAAGGTCCAAAAGCTATATAGAGAGCGTGATCTCTTTGTTCATAAGGTATTTCAAAAGTTTTAAGATCCAATTCTCTCTCTCTTTCTGTAATTTTTTTTACTTGAGCAGTTCCTGTTTTGCCAGCAAATTGATATTTAGGATTATCAATCCTTGATCGATAAGATGTACCCATAACCTCATTTGTTGATCCGAACATTGCATCTTTGATAATTCTGATATTTTTTGAATTTTCGTATAAAGGAGTATATTTATCTGCAGGATGAACTTTTTTCTTATCTTCTGAAACTATGTGGGGGTATATTTTGTAACCTCCATTAGCAATTTGTGCCGTCATTAGACATAGCTGAATTGGAGTGGTCTGAATGTAGCCCTGACCAATTCCAGTTATAATTGTTTCTCCTAAAAGCCATCCTTTCCCTAATGCATTTTTTTTCCACTGAGTGTTTGGTATTAATCCTTTTTTTTCAATATCAAATAGATCTCCAAAAACTTTTTCTCCTAAGCCAAATTTTTTTGCTGTTTCACTTAATCTATCCACTCCTAGTTTTCGAGAAATTTCATAAAAATAGGTATCACAGGATTGTTTCATTGCATTTCTTAAACTTACAAATCCGTGACCCTTTTTTTTCCAACAATGATAAGTTTGATCATACATTTCTGTTTTTCCCGTGCATTTTACAGTAAAGTTAGTATCTATTATTCCATTCTCTAAAGCAGATAAAGCGACTATTGGTTTAATTGTTGATCCTGGAGAGTAATTTCCTTGTAAAGTTTTATTAACTAAAGGTTTCATTGGATCATTTCTAATTAATTGCCATTCATCTTGGCTTATTCCAAAGACAAATAAATTTGGATCGAATGATGGTGAGGAATGCATTGCTATTACTGCTCCTGTGTAAATATCCATAACACAAATTGAGCCAGCTTTATCTTTTAATAAATCATTGGTAAGTTTCTGAACTTCAGTATCGATAGTTAATCTTAAATTTTTACCCTTCTCCCCTTTTTGAAACTCCAATTGACTTATCCGTCTACCATAAGCATTTACCTCGTATCTCTCTATATCATTAGTTCCAATCAGTTTTTCCTCGAATGATTTTTCTAATCCAACTTTTCCAACTTTTAAACCAGGAACAAAATTCTTTTTAATAGAGTCTGTTGACTCAATATCATCTTGATTTGCTTGACTTACATAACCGATTAAATGAGTAAAATTTTCTTTATAAGGATAATTTCTAGAAATTGAAATTACAGGTTTTACCCCATTTAAATCATACAAATGATTATTTACTTTAGAAAATTTTTGCCAATTTAGATTATCTGAGACAATTAAAGTTTCCCAAGGTTTAATCTCATTTTTTTTCTTTAATACTTTTCTAAACTCTTTATCTGATAATTCTAACAAATCTTTAATACGATAGATAACATATCTAAAATCATCAACTTGTTCTGGAATTATGTGTAATTGATAAGCTTCAAAATTTCCAGCAATAACATTTCCAAAATAGTCGTGAAATTCACCTCTAACAGGAGCTAATTTCCACTCTCTAATTCTATTTTTATCTGAGAGAGTTAAGTATTTTTTGTTTTCTTTAACTTGTAAAAAAAACAATCTACTGACTATACCTACCATTATAAAAAATTTAATAGAGCCTGTTATAAACATTCTTCTATTAATAGAATTAAGTTTTTTAACATTATCACTAGATGAATTAAACATTTAAACCTTTCAAATAATATTTAAATATAGATGCAAAAATAATATAAAACAAAAAAGTAAAAAAGGTATTTACTAAATAATTCATCAAGATTAAATCATATGAAAAAAATAGACTTAAAGTAGAGTAATTGAGAGAGTTAATTAAACTTATGATGAATAAAAAATAAAACCAATCCTTTATTGGGCTTGGTCTAATCGTTATGTTTCTTATATAAGCTGTTGCAATACATAATAATGTATATGATAAACTGCTAATACCTAAAGGTAACCCTACAACTGTATCATTAAATAAACCAGCTATAAATACTAAGATATAATCAAATTGTTTAAAATCTTTTAAAGTAAAAAAGAAAATTAGAATAAAAGGAAAATTAAATGAAAAATATTTAAGATTTAGATAATTGAGGTCAAATTCGTTTAAAACAGAGATATATAAGATTAATATAGGCAACCAAGTATAAAGTTTAGTAAATGAACCCCTTGTTTTTAAATTAGCCATCTATTCTTCCTTTATCTAGTACACAAGCTCTATATTCGTCACTTCCTACAATAAAACCCTTATTATTTAAAAATGATTTTCTACATTTATGACCGTACTCAAGATTTAATCTTAAAAAATCTAACTCTTTCTTATCAAGATCAAACTGACTGATCGTCCTATTTCTTTTCAAAATTTCGTTATTTAAATTTAAAATTTTATTATTTAAATCATTGATTTGATTTTTTAAATTATCATTTTCTTCAAGAAATTTTTGATTTGATTGCTCAATGATATTCTTTTCATCTTCTAATATTTTCAATTTAGCATCCAAAGGATTTTTAGACTCATCAGTACCATCTATATTATTAGTCTCTGTTTGAATTACTTCTTTTTTAGTTATTATTTCAGCAAATACATATTTAAGTTGGGAAAAATCACTATAAAATTCAACTCTATACTCGTTGACTGAATTTTGTCCAAAAGACTGTAGCGTTCCAATTGGAACACCACTTTTAAAAATCGCTCCAGTGCCAGATGTATAAACTATACTTTTATCTGTTAATTTCTCAGAAAGCCCAGATTTAATATATTTTATTTGGCCATAATCACCTCCTGTGCCAGTTATAATACCTTGAATATTTTGGGGTGCAATTGTTACTGGAACGTTAGAGTTTAAATCAGACAATAATAAAACTCGTGAAGTTTTATAGTTAACCTCAACTACTCTTCCAACTAAATAAGATTGATCATAAATACTAGTTCCAATTTTTATTTTATCCTTGCTCCCTTTGTTTATAATAATACTTTTTAAGAAAGGGCTATCATGATCAACAATTATTTTTGCTAAAACTTTATCTGAACTAGAAACGAAATCATTTATTAATTCTTTTAACTCTTTATTTTCATATTGTATAATTTCATTTGACACATAATTAGATTTAAATTTTTCAAGTTCAGCTCTATTTTTTTTAAATGTATTAAAAAAAGTGGTATATTCCAATATTTCTTTATAAGAATTTTTTATAATATTTTCTGGTATTGATACAATGAAGGAAGATCTATAAACTAATTCATTTAATATACTTTTTGTAACACGTACAGCTGTAAAATTTAAACTAGATAAAATAATAATAGATATAGATATGAATACTAATGTAAGTAGTGAAAATTTTTGTTGAGTGCTTTTCTTTAAAAAAGCAGAACGAATTGCTATTATAAAATCATCTCTGCTAGAGGCCATTACTTCTAATATTCAGTCAACATAGTCGAGAATGTTTGCTCTTGATCTAAAGCTTTTCCAGTTCCAACAGCAACACATGATAAAGGTTCATCAGCTATGTGAACAGGTAAACCTGTTTCTTTTGAAAATCTTTTATCAATATTTTTCAATAGAGCTCCACCACCAGTTAAAACTAAACCCATATCTACTAGGTCAGCTGAAAGTTCTGGAGGAGTGCTCTCTAATGCGTCTTTAATTCCATTTACCATTTGTCTTAAGATATCGTTAAGAGCTTCAGCGGTATCTTCTTCAGTGATATTGACTTCTTTTGGAGTTCCTGATCTAAGGTCTCTACCTTTCACAGCATATGTATTATTATTACTAGGTATTGCTGTTCCAATTTCTTTTTTAATTTTTTCAGCAGTACTATCACCTATCATTAGATTGTACTCTTTTCGCATGTAGTTAACCATCGCTGCGTCCATAGCATCTCCAGCAACTCTTAAAGATTTAGAATAAACTAATCCACCTAATGACATAACTGCTATTTCGCTTGTACCACCACCAATGTCTACAACCATTGATCCTGTTGCCTCAGAAATAGGTAAATTAGCTCCTATCGCTGCAGCAATTGGTTCCTCAATTAATTGAACTCTTCTTGCACCAGCCGCTAAAGCACTGTCTTGAATAGCTTTTCTTTCAACAGGAGTTGAACCTGTAGGTACACAAATAAGAATTCTTGGATTTGCAAAAGAACTTCCTTTATGAACTTTTTTAATAAAATGTTTAATCATTTCTTCAGTAACTATAAAATCCGCAATCACCCCATCTCTTAATGGTCTAATTGCCTGAATATTGCCTGGAGTTCTCCCTAGCATTGTTTTTGCTTCATCACCTACTGCTAAAACTTGTTTTTTTCCACCCTGATCAACAATTGCAACAACTGATGGCTCATTTAAAACAACACCTTGACCTTTAACAACAACTAAAGTGTTAGCTGTTCCTAAATCAATTGCCATATCTTGGCTCCAAATTTTTTTAACTCTATCAAACAATCCCATCTAAATACCTCTCATTTTTTCTTGTTTTTGTTCTTGTTCCATTTCAGGAGCAGTTTTATTTCTTTTAATAATCATTTTATTCAAAGCACCAATATAAGCATTTGCTGAAGCGACCAATGTATCTGTATCTGCTGCTTGTCCAACAGTTGTTTTTCCGTTTTCCTCAATACGAACACTTACAGTTGCTTGCGCATCTGTACCTTCTGTCACAGCATGAACTTGGTACAGTTGAAGATTGACATCATGTGGATACAATTTTTTAATACATTTAAATATTGCATCAACCGGACCGTCCCCTGTTTCTGTTGCAGATTTAACTTGTCCACTCACATCTAAAGTCATATCTGCTTTTTGAGGTTCTCCTGTGCCTGCAAATACTTTTAAAGATTTTAGAATAATAGTGTTAGCTTTATTATCAATTACTAAGCTATCATCAACTAGAGCAATAATATCCTCATCATAAATATGTTTTTTCTTATCTGCTAAAACTTTAAACTTTCCAAATGCATTTTCAATAACATCATCAGTTAAATCAGCATATCCAAGACTTATTAATTTGTCTTTAAATGCATGTCTTCCAGAATGTTTACCCATTACTAGAGATGTCTGTTTTACACCTACACTTTCAGGTGTCATTATTTCATAAGTATTTCTATTTTTTAGCATTCCATCTTGATGAATTCCTGACTCATGCGCAAAAGCATTTTTACCAACTATTGCTTTATTAAATTGAACTGGAAATCCAGTAACGTTGGAAACCAACTTTGAAGCTTTACTTAATAATGTTGTGTTAATTCCTGTCTCATATGGCATTAAATCATTTCTTGTTCTAATCGCCATAACAACTTCTTCCAAAGCTGCATTACCTGCTCTTTCACCAATTCCATTAATAGTACATTCTATCTGTCTTGCTCCAGCTTGTATTCCAGCTAAAGAATTTGCAACTGCTAATCCTAAATCATTATGACAATGAGTAGATAAAACTGCTTTATCTATATTTGGAACCTTGTTTAATAACGTTTGTATAATTTTTGTAAACTCAGATGGAACCGTGTAACCAACTGTATCAGGAATATTAATTGTTTTTGCTCCAGATTTAATAGCAAGCTCAACTGTTTTACACATGTAATCCATATCAGTTCTAGTTCCGTCTTCACAAGACCACTCAACATCATCTGTTAAATTTCTAGCATAAGATACATGTTCTTTAATTGACTCATAAACTTGTTCTGGAGTTTTATTCAACTTATGCTTCATATGAAGTGGGCTTGTAGATATAAAAGTATGAATTCTAAATCTTGGAGCATGTTTTAATGCTTCATAACATCTATCAATATCTTTTTTAGAGTGTCTTGCTAATCCACAAGGAATAGATTTTTTTAAAACTTTACTTATTGCAGAGACTGCCTCAAAATCTCCTGGTGATGCTATTGGAAAACCAGCCTCAATTATATCAATACCTAACTCGTCAAACACTCTTGAAATTTGAATTTTTTCCTCAAGACTCATAGACGCACCAGGTGATTGCTCACCATCTCGCATCGTTGTGTCAAATATAAAAACTTTATCTTTGTTTGCCATAACTATAATTTTTTGGAAAAGCTATAATACAATCTCTATTAGAAATTGCAAAATATTTATGATTTAAGTTAATAAATTAGCTCTTATCACTATCAACCAGTTTCTTTTTACCAATCCATGGCATCATAGCCCTCAAATTAGCACCAACTTTTTCAACTGGATGTTCAGCAAGTTTAGCTCGTGTAGCAAGAAAGTTTTTTTGTCCATTTTTACATTCTTCCATCCACTGTTTAGTAAATTTTCCAGATTGAATGTCTGCTAAAACTTCCTTCATTCTTTTCTTGGTTTCTTCTTTATTTACAACTCTTGGTCCAGACTCATACTCTCCATATTCAGCAGTGTTAGAAATGGAATAATTCATATTTGCAATTCCACCTTCATAAATTAAATCGACTATTAATTTTACTTCATGAACAGTTTCAAAATAAGCCATTTCAGGTTCATAACCTGCTTCTACTAATGTTTCATATCCATTTTTGATAAGCTCAACCAAACCTCCACAAAGAACAGTTTGTTCACCAAATAAGTCTGTTTCAACTTCGTCTTTAAAAGTTGTCTCTATAATTCCAGATCTTCCACCGCCCACTGCAGATGCGTATGACATAGCAAGATCTCTGGCTTTTCCTGAGTCATTTTGATGGACAGCAAATAAACAAGGAACTCCTCCACCTTTTACATACTCACTTCTAACCAAATGACCTGGTCCCTTTGGAGCTACCATAAATACATCCAAATCCTCTCTTGCTTTAATTAAATCATAATGAACATTTAATCCATGAGCGAAAGCTAGGGATGTTCCTTTTCTAACTCTTTGTTCTATATGATTTTTATAAATTGATGCTTGTAACTCGTCAGGTGTTAAGATCATTACTACATCCGCCCATTCAGCAGCATCAGATAAATTCATTACTTTTAAACCTTTTGACTCTGCTTTAGGAATACTAGACGAACCATCTCGCAGTGCTACGACAACTTCTTTTACTCCACTGTCTTTTAAGTTTAATGCATGCGCATGTCCTTGACTTCCATAGCCAAAAATTGCAATTTTTTTATCTTTAATTAAATTTACATCTGTATCTTTTTCATAAAACATTTTCATAAATTTCTCCTAAACGATTAATTAAATATCTTATCTCCTCTTGTCATTGCAACAGCACCTGTCCTTGAAACACTTATTAATCCGAGTTTTTTTAAATTTTTTGCCATTTTGTCTATTTCTCTTCTTAATGCTGTTATTTGAATAACATTAGATTTTTTTGTCTTATCCAATATTACAGCATTATATTTTTTACAAGCATTAATAGCTTTTTTTATTTTGTTTGAATTTCCAACAAATTTAAATAGTGCCATTTCTTTAAAAATAACACCTTTATCATCTCTTTTAAAATCTGCAACTTTATGGACTGGTACAAGCTTTTTTAGTTGAAGTTTTATCTGATCAATCACTTGGGGAGTTCCTGTGGTTACTATGGTAATTCTTGAAATGCTTTTTTTAGCATCTACTTCAGCAACTGCCAAAGACTCTATATTATATCCTCTTCCAGAAAATAAACCTACTACCCTAGCCAAAACTCCTGCTTCATTATCTACCCAGACAACAATAATATGAGTATCGGGTTTCTCTTTTTTTGTTGAAACACTATACGCTGATTTTGGATTTGCCATATCTAAACTAACGCTTTTCCTTTACCAGTAATCTTATTATCTTCTTTTTCGCTTGGACCTAATATCATCTGGTTGTGTGGTTTACCCGATGGAATCATTGGAAAACAATTTTCGTTAGGATCAACTCTACAGTCAAAAATTACCGGACCATCGTAGTTAACCATTTCTCTAATCTTTTCGTCAAGTTCATCGGGTTTTTCAGCTTTAATACCTTTGCAACCATAAGCCTCTGCTAGTTTTATAAAATCAGGTAAGGCCTCAGAATAACTTTCAGAATAGTTTTTTTCATGTAAAAGTTCCTGCCACTGTCTGACCATTCCCATGTATTGATTATTCAAAATAAAAATTTTTATAGGTAAATTGTACTGAACTGCAGTAGACATTTCTTGCATAGTCATCAAAACGGATGCCTCACCAGCAATATCAATGACTAGTTTATTTGGGTGTGCAATTTGAACCCCTACAGCTGCTGGTAGTCCATATCCCATTGTTCCTAAACCACCAGATGTCATCCATCGATTGGGCTTGTTAAACTTATAGTGTTGAGCTGCCCACATTTGATGTTGACCAACTTCAGTTGTTACAAAAGTATCTTTATCTTTAGTAATCTCATAAAGTCTTTGAACTGCGTGCTGTGGTTTGATTTGTTCATTGCTATTTTGAAAATGTAATGAGTTTTTATTTCTCCATTTTTGGATTTGTTCCCACCATTTAGAAATTTTTTGCTTATTAGATTTGTTTAAATCTCTGTTCTTCTTTTTTAAAGTTTTATTAATATTTTTTAAAATATTCTTTACATCTCCAACTAAAGCTAAATCAACTTTAATGATCTTATTTATTGATGAAGGATCAATATCAATGTGTACTTTTTTTGAGTTTGGAGAAAACTCATCAATCTTCCCTGTAATTCTATCATCAAATCTTGCACCAATATTTATTAACAAATCACAATCATGCATTGCATTATTTGCTTCATAGGTTCCGTGCATTCCTAACATTCCTAAAAATTGACTATCATCTCCCGGGTAAGCTCCTAATCCCTGTAAAGTAGATGTGATTGGAAAACCTGTGAGCTGCACTAACTCTCTTAAAACTTCACTTGCTTCTGGACCTGAATTAATTACCCCACCTCCAGAATAAATGACAGGTTTTTTAGATTTATTCATTAAACTGATTAGCTCATCAACATCTTTTTGAGAAAAATGGTTTAATGATTTTCCATTTAACTTCTTTTGAGGTTTTGGTTTGGAATAATTTATCTTTGCAAATTGAATATCTTTTGGAATATCTACTAAAACTGGTCCAGGTCTTCCAGTTGTTGCAACTCTAAAAGCCTCATGAAGGATTTTAGATAAATCTTTAATATCTTTGACTAGCCAGTTATGTTTTGTACAAGGTCTTGTTATGCCAGTTGTATCACATTCTTGAAATGCATCTGTCCCAATTAAATGAGTTGGTACTTGTCCAGAAATACAAACCAATGGAACAGAGTCCATATATGCATCTGTTAAAGCTGTAACAACGTTTGTTGCACCTGGTCCTGATGTTACCAAAACAACTCCTGGCTTTCCTGATGATCTTGCATATCCCTCAGCTGCGTGTCCAGCACCCTGTTCATGTCTTACTAAAATATGTTTGATAGAAGAATGATTCTTTAATTCGTCATAAATTGGCAAGACTGCACCTCCAGGATATCCAAAAATAAATTCAACATCTTGATCTTCTAGACATTTGAATACGATTTCAGCTCCTGTGTATAATTTAGACATAAAAGCAATCTAGCTGAAGTTGTGCTTATTGGTCAAGGCTAACTACGTATTATCTAAATTTTTTTCAAAAAATTAGTAAGGCCTTCTGACTTTATTTTGTTCCAATTTAACATATGACCTCGAGCCCAAGTGGTCTGTCTTTTGGCATATTGTCTTGTCTTTATTGATATTTTTTCAATAAGCTCACTTTTATCAATATTTTCATTAAGATAATCTTGAATTTCTCTTACTCCTATAGCCTTGGAAGCAGTTTTAAACTTAGGAACTTTTAACTTAATAAATCTCTTAGTCTCTGAAATAGCTCCATTTTCGATCATGTTTTTGGCACGCTCATTTATTCGTTTAATTAATTTCTCTCGTGTGCAATCGATATGAATCATAAAAAAATCTTTTTTTTCAAAATCTGATTTTGTATTTTTAAACCATTCGAACATAGATTTTTTTGTGTACAATTTTATCTCATAAGCTCGAATAGCTCTTTGTGAGTCTAAAGGATTAATAAAATTTTTTGAGATAGGATCTAATTCTTTTAATTTCAAAAAAAATTTTCTAGACCCAAGACTCTTATGTAAGTTTCTTACCTTTTTTCTCAATTTCAATGGAATGTTTGGAATTTTAACTAGACCATCTATCAAAGCTTTAAAATATAAGCCTGTACCTCCAACAAGAATTGGTATCTTTTTTCTTTTCTTAATATCTTTAATTTTTAATTTTACTAATCTAAGCCAATCACCAGTGGAAAATTCTTTTTTAACACTCCAAAATCCATATAAGTGATGTTTAATTTTTTTATATTCAGACATAAAAGGTCTTGCAGAAATTATCTTTAATTCTTTATAAACTTGCATACTATCTGCATTAATAATTTCACCACTAATTTTCTTTGCTAGTTTTACAGCAAATTTAGATTTTCCTGATGCTGTTGGTCCATAAATTAGAATAATTTTGGATCTAATTTCCATCAATTAATTTAATTTAACACCAATGTATCTTCTCTGATTTTGACTGTTGTAAATTACTAAAAGTATTGTTTTTTGATTGGTCTTTAAAACTTCTTTAACAACTTTATTTAAATCATCAAAATTTTTTATTTTTTTCTTTTGTGCTTCCACAATTATACTATTAACCTCTATTGAATTAATTAATGGACTATCTTTTTCAATACCAGTAATAACAAGACCTGATGATTGATTGGGTAAATTTCTAGATTTAATATCTTCTTTCGTAAGTTTTCTTACTGTTATTTTTAAATCGTCAATTTTAGTTTCTTCAATTTTAGGTTTTTCTTCTGAAACTTTAAAATCCTCTGATGTTTCAAGTCTTCCAAGAGTAATAGATTTTGTAATTTCTTTTTTATTTCTCCATATTTTCACTTGAACTTTTTTTCCAACTGATGTCCTCGCGACTATAATTGGTAATTCTTTCATTTCATTTATTATTTCTCCATTGAATTCGAGGATTATATCTCCAGCTTTTACTCCAGCTTTTTCAGAAGGACTATTTTCAGCAACACTTGCTACTAGTGCTCCTCTTGGTTTATCTAATTTTTCAACCTCAGCGATTTCTTTTGTGACGTCTTGAATTCTTACACCTAACCAACCTCTTTTTGTCTCACCAAATTCTAAGAGCTGATCTATTACTTGCTTCGCACTGTTTGATGGTATTGAAAAACCAATCCCTATTGATCCACTTCTGCCTAAAATTGCAGTATTAATTCCTATTACATCTCCCTTCATGTTAAACAATGGTCCACCAGAATTTCCTTGGTTAATTGATGCGTCAGTTTGAATGTAGTCTTCATATCTTGTAAGACCTATTGATCTATTTCTAGCTGAAATAATTCCTGAGGTTACAGTTCCACCTAACCCAAAAGGATTACCGATCGCAATTACCCAATCTCCAATTCTCGCTTTATCTGAGTCTCCAAATTTTACAGGCTTAAATTTTTCTTTAGTTTCTAATTTTAAAACAGCTATGTCAGATAATGGATCAGCACCAACTACCTTTGCTTTAAATTCTTTATCCCCATTTGCACGCACTATAATATCATCTGCTCCTTGTATTACGTGATTATTGGTTATAACTATTCCATCTTCGTCAATAATAAATCCTGAACCTAATGCTGAAGATTGTCTTTCCTGTGGAGTACCAAACTCTTTAAACATGTCTTCAAAGGGCGATCCTGGTGGAAATTCAAAGCCGGGAAATGGATTGTTTTTTGTTACAACAGTTTGTGTGGTAGAAATATTTACAACTGATGGCATTAATTTTTCAGCTAAATCAGCAAAAGAGGATGGAATGGATTGTGAATAAGATTGATTTATTGAGCCTAAAACTAATAGCAGTGTTAAGACAATCGTTTTAAATCTATTCATCTCAGTTTTTAAATAAATAAACAATTATAAATCCTATTATTGCAAAAATTAATCCACCAATTCTTAATTGATTAGCTGATACTAATTCAAGTTTTTTAAGCATACTTTTCATTTTTGATGGAAATATGGCATATAAAATACCTTCGATGAATAAGAAAAGACCAAAAGCAATGATCAATTCTTTCATAAAAACTTTATTCTTTTTTTGGTTCTATATTCCCGAAAAATTTGAAAAATTCACTATCAGGTGACAATATTAGTGATGTCTCTCCACCAATAAGAGCTTTTTCATATGCTTGCATAGCTCTATAGAAAGCAAAAAACTCAGGATCTTGTCCAAATGCATTAGCAAAGATATTATTTCTTTTCCCATCTCCTTCTCCCTTCATGATCTCTGATTTTTTTTGTGCATCTGCTAAAATCACTGTAACTTCTTTGTCAGCTGTAGAAGTAATTGTAACTGCCATCTCTGCACCTCTTGCTCTAAATTCTTTCGCTTCTCTCTCTCTTTCTGTTTGCATTCTTCTAAAAATTGCATCACTGTTTGCTTGAGGAAGGTCTGCTCTCTTAATTCTTACATCAACAATTTTTATTCCAAAGTTTTCAGCTTCAGTATTTACACCTTCTTGAATCAATGCCATTTGTTTTGTTCTATCCTCTGAAAGGAGAGTTTGTAATTCTTGTTGACCTAATACGTTCCTAATTCTTGAGTTAATGATCGTAGCTAATCTTGATCTTGCAACTCTCTCATTTCCAACTGAAATATAAAATTTAAGAGGATCAACTATTTGAAATCTAGCAAATGCGTCAACTATAAGTCTTTTTTGGTCCGATGCAATTACTTCCTCTGGTGGTGTATCTAAATTTAATATTCTTTTATCCAAATAAACTACGTTTTGAATAAAAGGAATTTTAACATTAAGACCAGGTTTTAAAATTATTCTTTTTGGATCACCAAATTGTAAAACAATTGCTTGATTAACTTCTTTAACTATAAAAATAGAAAAGAATGCCACAACAGCAATTGCAACAATTATACCAGCTATTATCTTTCCAGCTTTCATTTTAGTTAGTCACTTTCTTTTTTTGTAATTCAGGAAGTGGTAAATATGGAACTACTCCTGAACCAGCATTTTTTTCAATTATAACTTTATCGATATCGGCTAAAACTTTTTCCATTGTTTCCAAATACATTCTCTCTTGAGTAACGGATTTAGCTTTTCTATATTCATTATAAATTGCTAAAAATCTACTTGCTTCACCTTCAGCTTTTGCAACAACTTCTTTTTTATAAGCCTCTGCAGCTTGTAATATTTTTGCAGCTTCACCCCTTGCTCTTGGAATAACATCATTTGCATAAGCCTCAGCTTCATTTTTAGATCTTTCCATATCAGCTCTTGCAGCTTGTACATCTCTAAATGCATCAATTACTTGATCTGGTGGGTCAGCTTTTTGAGTTTGAACTTGGGTAATTTGAATTCCACTTGTATATTCATCTAAAATTTTTTGAATAATTTCTTGTGTGTCTGTTTCAATAAGTGACCTTCCTTCAGTTAAAATAGGTTGAATATCTGATCTCGCAATAACTTCTCTCATCGCTGTTTCAGCTGCAGCCTTTACTGTTCCTTCTGGGTCTTGGATCTTAAATAAAAAATTTCCAGCATCCTTAATAACCCAAAATACTGAAAAATCTATGTTCACTATATTTTCATCACCTGTTAACATCAAACTTTCTTGTGGGACATCAGCTACACCCCCTGAAGATGAAAATCCACTGTCTCTCTCAGATCTAAAGCCAATATCAATCCTATTAACTTTTGTTACTTTAGGGGTAAGAACTGACTCAACTGGAAAAGGTATATGATAATTTAATCCAGGTTGCGTGGTTTTGACAAATTTACCAAATCTTAAAACTACTCCCTGTTCATCTGGTAAAACTCTGTAAAGACCACTAGCTAACCAAATAAATCCTAAAATAATTAAAACTAAAATTGCTTGTTTTCCCCCTGAGGAACTTCCACCTGGTAAAAATTTTTTTATCTTCTCCTGAAATTCTCTTATTATTTTATCAACATCCGGAGGTGTAGGACCTCTTCCAGATCCATTTCCACTCCCACCACCTGGGGGAGTTCCCCATGGGCTACCACCTCTTTGTTGAAAATTATCAGACATACGTTATCTATATAGTGTTTAATTAGTTAAAAACAAGTTAAGATCAATTTATGACTGATAAAAAGCCTGAACTAAGTGCCGCAATGAAAAGCAAGGTAGAACCAAAGGTTTTTAAGAAAAATCCAATTATAGGAACTAAATATACTATAGCAATTTCAAGTGCTAAAGGAGGCGTTGGTAAATCAACATTTGCCACCAATTTGGCTCTCGCTTTAAAAAATATTGGGTGTAAAATTGGGCTTTTAGATGCAGACATTTATGGTCCCTCATTACCGAAAATGTTTGGAATAAATGAAAAACCAAAAAGTGATGGTCAAAAATTAGATCCCGTTATTAAATATGATATTCAATGTATGTCTATTGGTTTTTTAGCAGACCAACAAACACCCATGATTTGGCGAGGACCTATGGTAACTAGTGCAATTAAAACATTTACTCAAAAAGTAAACTGGAAAGATTTAGATTTTATAATTGTCGATATGCCACCAGGAACAGGTGATACACAATTAACATTTTCTCAAGAAATAAAAATGGATGGTGCTATAATTGTATCTACTCCTCAAGAAGTTGCCCTTCTAGACGTAAAAAGAGGAATTAAAATGTTCGATAAACTTAATGTTAAAATTTTAGGGTTAGTGGATAATATGAGTTTTTTTGTTGGAGATGATGGAAAAAAATATTCTATCTTTGGTGAAGGTGGAGTTAAAAAAACTGCTGAGGAATTTAACAAAGAATTTTTAGGTGAAATTCCAATTGATCCTGAAGTTGGTAAATTTGGCGATCAAGGGAAACCAATTGTCGAGGGTGATCCTGATAATAAAATATCAAAAATTTATATGGATTTAGCTAATAAAATCAAATCAAGTTATTATTAAGGAATTATTTAGTATTCGAAATTTTAAAGAAAAGCCCATAATTGGGGTTATCTCTAAATAAATCGTAATGACTATCAATATTTATATAGAGATTATCCAATTCTCTGTTGTGAGATAATTTTGCAGAAGTATCTTGTAATGACATAGAATAAAGTGATGTTCTGGAACTTTTATAATCAAAAGCAATAATCAAATTATCAGTCTTATTACTTTTGGCTTGATCCCTTGTATATTTAGTCATTAAAGTTAATCCATTTTCTGAAATAAAATCAAAGCCAATAGAGCTGTTAAAATTATGAGTGGAATTACTTATATCTTCTAAAACGTAACTAGTACCATCTGAGTCATATGAAAATTTTTGCTTAGATGATGGACTCATATCAGCATGATATTCAAAATCGAAAAAAGGAACTACAGTTCCTATATCTAAATCATAAGTATTGTCTATACTTGATCCTATAGCAGTAGTGAAATTTCCAATGTATTGATCTTTAAATTTCAAATTTAATCCAGCTGCACCGGTTTCTGTATATTTACCAAAGTGAGTTAATCCATAATTGACTTTTAATTTCGGTGTAAAATTCAATCTATTTTTTGAGAGAGTATCTCTTAAACTTAAGGATCCATATAATTGCTCACCTGATCTTTCACCATTAGTAGATGCGGAACCACTGTTATTAATTAAATCAGAGTTAATAAAACTTAAACCTAATAAGTGATCAAGAAATCTGTCCTCACCTTTGGGTCTAGTTTCATAAAAAGTTAAACTAAATGAACTCATGTCTAGAGCACTTCCAAGATCACCTACATCAATATCATCACTGCCAAATCTTAATGCAATACCCCTCATCAAGTTATTTTCACTTTTTTTATCTACTCCAAATGTAATTGCTGAAGAACTTATATCTTTTGAAGATGAGATGGATGTGTCTCCTGTTGAACCAATACTAATTGTGCCTTCACTCCAGAAAGACCAACCAAAATTTTGTGCACTTTGTTCATTGTTATCACTTGATAAATAAAGAGGTATCAAACTGTTTGATAAGGCATTAAATATTTCATTATTAAATTTAAGTTTTAAATTTTGGTTAGTTAAATTTATTCTTCCACTATTTCGTCTTAACCATTCCATACGATTTAAAACTGGATAAGTAGTATGTTGTATCAGTTTCTTTGATGCCTCTGACTGAGATTCTATTGAAGCAACATCATCTTTATTTGCTGTTGGATCGATGCATTTGATGACACCAAAACCACAAGTTAAATCATATTCAGAAACATCTCTATTATCTTCATGATTTTTTGAATCTAAAATAAATAATTTAAGACCATCAGCGCTAAACGCAATTCCTGAAGGTTCATCAATTTCGTCTGAGAGGTCGTAATTCCCACTTTCAAGTTTCACATTAGATAAATCAAAGGGCGTGCTTAGTGTGAATTCTTTAATTTTTTTGTTACCTTTTCCTGTAACGTACATTTTAGATCCATCAGAGCTAAATGCAAATCCTTGTGGATTCTTATTAATTGTAACTAAAGTTTTGCTGCTTGTTCCAGTATATTCTTTTTGAAGAACTGCGTTTGAAAGATCAAAGGGACTTCCCAATGAATATTGTTTAATCGAGTCATCACCCGTTTTATCATAAATAAAAAGTTTTGTTCCATTTGTATTAAATGCGATAGCTACAAATTCCAAACCGTCCCCATTAAAATATGTATTTTGATGAACGCTGGTTGAAACATCATAGGCAGTTGATAAATTATACACATTTATTTCTTCATCACCTGCTCCAGCAAGAAATAATTTTGTACCATCAGAATTAAATTTTATATCTGTTGCATCATCGTCTTCCGAACTATGATTATATTCATTAGAACTTATGGTAGCAGTTGAAATATCAAAAGCTGTAGATAAATCAAATTCAAAAATCCTTTCTTGAGTTTTTCCAACAATAAACATTTTAGTTCCATCTGGTTTAAATGTTATTCCATGTGCAAGTCTTTGCGTAACACCTTTGCTGTCAACATATCCACTCACAGCTCCAAAAGCATTAACATTCAATGAAAGAAAAATGATTATGAAAGTTATTTTTTTTATAAGTTTCATTTATAGTTTATATTTTTTTTTGGCGGACTATATCAACTTATCTTTTAGATCAAAAGCAATCATTAGCTCATTCCATTCTCGCTTAGATAATCCTGATTTTACAGCATCAATTTCTTCCCCACCAATCAATTTTTGAATTATCTTTTTGCCTTTTGAGGACACTTCAGTTCCACCCACTCTATAATCCATGAATGCATCATATGTAATTGGGACCCATTTTTTTACTGTATCAAGCATAGCATCTGCATAAGCTCTTATTTCATATTGTGCATGGTGGTCAGCTCTTAATCTTAAAAAATTCATTAAATTTAAAAGATCTGTTTTCCAGTACCACTGAGTATAAGTGTTTAGAGTTAAATTCATTCTTGCTAGCTCTCTTGCTAAACCAACTTGTTTTTCATCAATAACTGAACCATCGTATCTTTCATTAAGCATCGTTTCATAATTATCATATGTTTGCTCTGCATCTTTTTTTAACA
>CACJWU010000008.1 GCA_902597215.1 uncultured Pelagibacteraceae bacterium
AGATTAATTTTGAAGAACCAGATAAATCTAGGCATAAAATAGCATTTGATAACTTAACGCCTCTATATCCAGATAAGCAGCTTGTAATGGAAGTTGAGATGGCAAAAACAGAGAAAAAACCTGATTTAACACCAAGATTAATAGATCTTGTTAGCCCTATTGGTAAAGGACAAAGATCAATTATAATATCTCCTCCAAAGGCTGGAAAAACAATGATTCTTCAAAGTATCGCTAATTCAATCGCTAGAAATTATCCAGAATGCTACTTAATAGTATTGTTAATTGATGAGCGTCCAGAGGAAGTAACTGATATGCAAAGAACTGTCAAAGGTGAGGTTATAAGTTCTACTTTCGATGAACCAGCCCAGCGTCATGTAGCGGTTGCTGAAATGGTGATTGAAAAAGCAAAAAGACTTACTGAACATAAAAAAGACGTTGTTATATTATTAGACTCAATAACAAGGTTGGGTAGAGCATATAACGCTGTAATTCCTAGCTCAGGAAAGGTTTTAACTGGAGGTGTGGATGCTAATGCACTACAGAGACCAAAAAGATTTTTTGGTGCAGCAAGAAATATAGAAGAAGGTGGTTCTTTAACAATTATTTCAACAGCTTTAATTGATACAGGTAGTAGAATGGATGAAGTAATTTTTGAAGAATTTAAAGGAACTGGTAATAGTGAAACTGTACTGGATAGAAAAATTGCTGATAAAAGAATTTATCCAGCAATAGATATAACAAAATCTGGAACAAGAAGAGAAGAATTATTGTTTGATAAAAATGATTTACAAAAAATGAACGTCTTAAGAAGAATTATAGCCCCAATGGGTACCATGGACGCAATTGAATTCATTAGCTCTAAGTTAAAGGATACGAAAAATAACGCTGAGTTTTTTAATTCAATGAATAAACCAGCTTAATAAAACTTTCCAAAATTGAAGAATAAAAGTTATAATATTTTATGACTATTTATGCTTTATCATCAGGCCCAGGTACATCCGGTGTGGCAATAATCAGAATTTCAGGTTCTGAGGCATCAAAAGTAATTAAATCCCTTACTGGCAAGGAAACTCCAAAGCCGAGAGTGGCTACCTTTAGAAAAATAAACAATATCAACACTTCTGAGCTCATTGATGAAGGTATAATTATATGGTTTCCAGGCCCTCAGAGTTACACAGGAGAGGATATGGTTGAAATTCATGTGCATGGAGGCAAAGCAGTTGTTTTAGCTCTCCAAAATGAGATTTCAAAAATTGAAAATTGTAGATTAGCTGAACCAGGTGAGTTCACAAAACTTGCTTTTCAAAATGGAAAAATAAATTTGCTTAAAGCCGAAAGTATCGCAGATTTGATATCTGCAGAAACTGAAATTCAGAGACTTCAGGCTGTGAAAATAATGAAAGGCAAATCTTCGGAGAAATTTAATGAGTTGCGAGATAAATTATTAAAAGTTTTATCATTTATTGAAGCTAAAATAGATTTTCCAGATGAAGATCTTCCGGAAGAAAATTTAAATAAGGTAAAACAAGATTCTATATATGTCATAAAGGAGATCGATAAAATTTTAAATGATCAAAAAGTAGGAGAAATAATTCGTGAAGGTTTCAAAATTGCAATCGTTGGACCAACTAATGCAGGTAAATCCAGTCTAATAAATAATCTATCAAATAGAGAGATAGCTATAGTTTCTGAGATAGCTGGAACCACAAGAGATGTTATTGAAACTCATTTAAATATAGATGGATATCCAGTTGTAATTTCTGACACAGCAGGCATAAGAGACTCAAAAAACGAAATTGAAAATAAAGGAATTAAGTTATCGCTTAAAAAGGCTGAAAATGCTGATTTAAAATTAGTAGTAGTTGATGCCAAAAGTGTTGATTTAAGCGGATTTTTGAATGATTTATTAAAAACTGATGCCATATTAGTGTTAAATAAATCGGATCTTTTGAAAGAAAAATTAAAGCCAGAAATAACTAAATTTGATCATGTACTAATCTCACTGAAAGATAATTCAAATATAGATAAATTGATTTTAAAAATAAAAGATATTTTAAAAAATAAATTTATAGATGAGGATAATATTTTAATTACAAGAGAAAGGCATAGACAGAATTTATTGCAATGCAATAACTACTTGAAAAATTTTTTAGATAAAAACAATAAAGAAGATTTTGATAAAGCAGCTGAAGATTTAAGATTAGCAACTAAACATTTAGGCGTAATTGTTGGAAAAGTTGATGTAGAGGAGATATTAGGCAGTATTTTCAACGATTTTTGTATTGGTAAATAAAATCAATTTCCTTGGATTTTTGGCACTATTTTTACAATTTTCGTTGATAAATATAGCTTATTTAAGAAAAAAAACTCAAATCTTGTAAATATTCTAATCGAATATAAATTTACTACATGAAAAAAGATTTATCTTTTGATGTGGTAGTGATTGGAGGAGGCCATGCTGGTTGTGAAGCAGCAGCAGCATCTGCACGCCTTGGAATTAACACCGCTTTATTTACACACAACAAAAATACTATAGGAGAAATGTCATGTAATCCTGCTATTGGAGGTTTGGGTAAAGGACATCTTGTAAGAGAAATTGATGCCTTAGATGGAGTTATGGGTGAGGTAGCTGATAAATCTGGTATACAATTTAGATTATTAAATAGAAGTCGAGGACCAGCAGTAAGAGGTCCCAGAACTCAATCTGATAGATCATTATATCGAAAATTTATGCAAGAAAAACTTGTAAACTGTTGTAATTTAAGCATTTTTTCTGATCCTGTAATTAAATTTATTTTTTTAAATAATGAAATAAATGGATTTATAACTCAAAAAGGTTACAATGTTAGTTGCAACAAGTTGATCCTTACAACAGGCACATTTTTAAACGGATTGATACATATTGGCGAAGAAAAAACACCTGCAGGTCGATTTAATGAAAAACCAAGCACAGGTTTAAGTGAACAGCTTAAGAAGTATAATTTTAAAATTGGCAGATTAAAAACTGGCACTCCTCCTAGATTAGATTCTAGAACAATAAATTATGATAATTTGGAAAAACAATCTGCAGATGAAATACCATACTTCTTTTCTTTCTTAACAAAAAAAAATCTGAATAAACAAATCACTTGTTCAATGACTTATACCAATAAAAAGGTTCATAAGATTATTGAAAAAAATTTATCTAAAAGTGCTATGTATTCTGGCAGTATTCAAGGAGTTGGTCCAAGATATTGTCCTTCTATAGAAGATAAAATATTCAAATTTGCTGATAAAAGCAGACACCAAATTTTTTTAGAGCCAGAGGGCCTCAATGACTATACTATTTATCCTAATGGTATATCTACTTCTCTACCAGAGGTAGTACAGTATGAAATACTCAACAATATCAATGGTTTAGAGAATGTAAAGGTCATTCGGCCTGGATATGCTATTGAATATGATTATATTGATCCAAGAGAGCTTTTTTTAACTTTAGAAACAAAAAAAATTAAAAATCTATATCTTGCTGGTCAAATTAATGGAACTACGGGCTATGAAGAAGCAGCAGCACAAGGACTTATAGCGGGGATTAATGCTGCTTTATCTATAAAAAATATGGAACCTTTTATTTTAGATCGGTCTGATGCTTACATAGGAGTTATGATTGATGATTTAATCACCAAAGGAGTAGCTGAGCCTTATCGAATGTTTACATCTAGAGCTGAATATCGTTTGAGTCTTAGATCTGATAACGCTGATTTGAGACTTACAAACAAAGGTATCAAAATTGGATTAATTTCTAATATTAGAAAAGAGATTTTTGAGGATAAATTTAGCAAACTAAGCAAAATCTCTTTGCAAATGAGCAATTTAAATATTTCACCGACTAAAGCTGCTAAATTTGGTGTAAAAATAGCTAAAGATGGCATTTTTAGATCTGCAGAGGAAATTTTGGGTCAAAAGGATGTAAATATGAAGAAAATACGAAAAATATGGCCTGAAATAAATGATCATGGAGCTGAGATTGATGAGCAAATAGAGATTAATTCACATTACCGAGGATATCTTAAAAAGCAAAAAGCCGATATTTTAGCCTTTAAAAGAGATGAGAATCTTGTTATTCCAGAAAATATCGACTATGACCAATTTTCTGGTTTTTCCAATGAAGTTAAGGCAAAATTTAAGGAAATACGTCCAAAAACAATGGGACAAGCTCTTAGAATCGATGGAATAACCCCAGCTGCAGTATATATTTTGTTGTCACATGTTAAAAGAAAGTCTATTAAGCATATAGCTTAATGGATAATATAATTTTAAATACTTATACTAAAATTCCAAATTTAAATGTTTCACGTGAAACTTGTAATGAGTTCGAAACCTTAATATCAATGATTCAAGAAAAAAATAAGAAAATTAACATTATAAGTAGAAAATCATCAAAAAGAGAGGAAATTAGAGGGAGACATATAATAGATTCTGCGCAAATCATTGATTTTGTTGATTTAAATTATAATACAACCTGCGATTTAGGTAGTGGGGGAGGAATGCCGGGTTTAATCGTGGCGATTGTAATGAAAAAATTAAAAAATAAAATGAAAATTAAACTTTATGAAAAAAGTTTTCAGAAATGTGTTTTTTTAAAAGAAGTTTCTAAAAAATTAAATTTGAATACAGAAATAATTCAAAAAGATATCTTTACACTTAAAAATATTCAAACAGGAACAATAATGTCGAGAGCTTTTAAACCGATGCCTGTAATACTCAATCTAATAGATAAAAATTTTAGTAAGTATAAAAATATAATTTTTTTTATGGGCAATAGTGGAAGGGAAATATTTAATGATACTCTTCAAGAATGGGATTTAGACTATGAAGAAAAAAAAAGTTTAACAAACGATCACTCATTTATACTAAATATAAAAAAAATAAAAAAAAAAAAATTATGAAAGTAATCTCAATAATAAATCAAAAAGGAGGGGTCGGAAAAACAACCACGGTTATTAATTTGGCTTCAGCTTTATCACAACAGGGTAAAAAAATTTTAGTTATTGATTTGGACCCCCAGGGAAATGCTACAACTGGATTGGGATTATCCAACACTGAACAATCTGATCAAACAATTTATGGGATACTTAATGGTACTAATTTGATGTCTAATGTTATTAAAAAAACAAGATTTGAAAACTTAGATTTAATTACTTCCAATGTTGATCTTTCTGGACTAGAGGTGGAAACTGCTGGAGATAATGATAGAGCTTTTATTTTAAAGGCTAAATTAACTGCTTATTTAAACGATTCTGGAAGATCATATGACTATATTTTAATAGATTGCCCACCTTCTTTAAGTTTGTTAACAGTTATGGCATTAGTTTCCTCGAATTCTCTCTTGGTTCCTCTTCAAACAGAATTTTTTGCTCTAGAAGGTTTAACACAATTAATGAAAACAATTGAAAGGATAAAAATTAATTTAAATCCTAAATTGAAGATACAGGGAATACTATTAACAATGTATGATAGAAGAAATAAACTTTCATCACAAGTTGAAGAGGAAGCAAGAAATTATTTTAAAGAAAAGGTATATCAAACTGTAATCCCTAGAAATGTAAGGTTATCTGAAGCTCCATCCCATGGCATTCCAGTATTAATTTATGACAAAAATTGTCCAGGTAGTAGATCTTATTATAGTTTTACAGATGAATTTATAAATCAAGAAAATCAGATTGGAAGTGCAGCTTAAATGAGTAATATTAAAAAAGGATTAGGAAGAGGTCTTTCATCTTTAATAGGCGAGTCAAAAGTAGAGACCAAAATAAATAAGTTATTATTGAGTGAAATTATTCCAAATAAATACCAACCTAGGAAAACTTTCGATGAAGAAAATTTAAATGATCTTACTAATTCAATAAAGGAAAGAGGTGTAATTCAACCAATTATAGTTAGAAAATCTTCATCAGATAATAATAAATATGAAATCATTGCAGGTGAACGCAGATGGTTAGCTGCTCAAAAAGCGGGATTACACGATATACCCGTAGTTCTGACTGATGTTGATGACTTAAAATCATTAGAATTTGCAATTGTTGAAAATGTGCAAAGACATGATTTAAATCCTTTGGAAGAAGCCGAAGGTTATAAAAGATTAATAGATGAATTTTCTTATGATCAAGAAAAAGTTTCTAAATTTATAGGCAAGAGCAGAAGTTATATAACTAACGCTCTTAGATTATTGAATCTACCTCGAGATGTTCTTAAACTAGTTGAAGAAAAAAAAATTACCGCAGGTCATGCTAAAATATTAGTTGGTTTAGAAAATGCAATTTTTATAGCAAAAAAAATCGTTGAAAAAAAACTATCTGTAAGACAAACAGAAAATTTTGTTAAAATATTTAAATCCAATAAAAAAATTACTTTTTCAAAACAAGACTCAAACCTAAAAGATTTAGAGAGATCTATAGAGTTAAAAGTTGGTTTAACTGTGAAAATTAAAAATTCCAAAAAAAACAAAGGTTCAATAACTTTTAATTATCATGATTTAAATCAATTGAATAAAATTATAGAAATTATCAAGTCTAACTATTAGTTTTTGAGCAGTTTTTGATAATAAAATCTAGTATTATATTTCTAGCATTGTTTGAATTTTTTTTTATTTTAAGTTCTATTTGATTAATTTGAAAAATTAAGTCTTCAATATTTTTTGTGGACCAATTTTTTATCTGCTTTTTAATTAAATCTTTATCTTTCCAAAAAATAGGAGGTTTTGCCTCATTAATGGTCCTATCAATGTTATCATTTGACTCGTAATTTTTAGATAATGTTAATATTTTCTTAAGTTTGTTAATAAACGTTCTTGTTATTATAATACTATCATCGTTGTTAAAATTATTTTCATTAATAATGATGAAAGTTTTTTTTTGATTTTTAGCTAAACAATTATCTATCAATTCTGAAATACTATAATTTTCGTTTAGATTTATTAATTGAATTAAATCTTCATCTGATATATTTTTTTTCCTTTCAGCAAAAGACTCAATTTTCAATAATTCATTGTTTAAGAACTCTCTATTTCCATTACACTTGTTCACAATAAAATTTATATTCATTTGTGATACTGTAATATTTTTGTTTTTAAAAAAAACTTTTGCTAATCTACTTAGTGTTTCATTTGTATCAGGATAAAATGCTACACAAACTAAATTCCTGTCTTTTTCAAATTTGGATCTTAGTTTAGATTTTTTTTCAAGTATGTTTGCATTGAGTATAATAGTAATATTCTCTAATCCTTTATTAATTACTTCATCTATTATTTTAATTATTTTATCTGTTACTCTATTTATTGAAATAAATTTTTTATTTTCAAATAAGGAACCTGAATAAAGATTTTCAAAAAAAATTTGAGGATTTTCAATTATTTCTTTTTCCTCATATTTCGATATTTTTATTTTTTTATTTGAGAATAATTTTAATGTTTCTTCTTTTTTCAAACCTTCATTGTTACCATGAAATAGGATTAAACTATTTAAATTAATATCTATTTTGTTTAATTCGTAAAATTTATAAATCATTTAATTCTTGATAAAAACATTGTTAATTTGTTAACAAATATTTGGCTTACGTTATCTTTGAATGATTTTTCATAATTAGATTCTTCAAAATCATCGCTTAATTTACTCATAATTGATTTTTCATTAAAAACAACTTTTTCTACAGTACCATTATTTTCTATTGTAAAATTTGCATTAGCAATTAAAGAATATTGCTTTACTTTACTCGATTTATCTTTTGTTTGGATTTCTTTAGAATAACTTGTGACAAATGAAATTTCAAAGATTTTGACATCATTCTTATCATTATCAATAACTCTATTTATTTTTTGTCTTATAAAATTATTTAAATCATTATCACCTTTAAAGTCTTTTATTTTGATTATGTAATCATTTTCAAAATTTTTTGAGAACATTGGAGTATAACCACAACTACTTAAAATTAGTAATGCGGTAATTAAAGAAAAAATTTTTTTTAACATTGAGTTATAATATGATATTTAAAAGTTTATTTGGAACAAATATTTTTTTCTTTATTGTTTTATCAACAAAATATTTATTAAGTTCATCGTTTTTTTGAACTAATTCAACCAAATTTTTTTCTGTAATGTTTTTTTCAGCTTTAATTATACCCCTTTTTTTTCCTCCAATTTGAATCACGTAATTAAGAATTTTTTCTTCTATCAATTTTTTATCAATTTGAGGCCACTGAATACCAGTTGTGTCGTGATTAAGTAATTTTAAGCACTCATTGCTAAAATGTGGAAGTACAGGGTTTAATGCAATCAAAATTTTTTTGTAATTTTCAATGAGAGATTCTTTTGAGTAGTTTTTATCCACTAATTTTTGCATTTCTGTGTAAATTTGGTGGAAATTTGCAATAATCTTATTATATCTGAAATTTATTAAATTAGTTGAAACATCATTTAAAAATTGATTAGTAGTTTTTTCTAATAAATTGTCAGGATTTTTTTTATTATCTAACTTAATATTATTCAGAATTTTTGAATTTAAGTTCCAAAGCTTATTGATAAATTTATTCGAGGCCGAGATTCCTTCATCAGACCATTGAATATCTCTTTCTGGTGGGCTATCAGAAAGAATAAAAAGTCTTACAGCATCAGCTCCATAGTTATTGATAATTGTTTCTGGATCAATGGTATTTTTTTTAGACTTTGACATTGATTCTGATGGACCAACTTTAACTTCATGTGTCCTATCATTTTCCAAAAATTTTTTTCCATTTATTGAAATTACTTCATCTGGATTTATCCAATTATTATTTTTATCTTTATATGTTTCGTGACAAACCATACCTTGAGTAAATAACCCTTTAAAAGGTTCATGAAAGTTGAATTCATTATTTTCAAAAGAAAGAGCATTCATAAAAAATCTGGAGTAAAGAAGATGTAGAATTGCATGTTCAACACCACCAATATATTGGTCAACAGGCATCCAATAATCAATTTCTTCTTGATTAAAACCATAATCAGTTTTTTTTGGTGAACAGAATCGCAAAAAATACCATGATGAGTCAACAAAAGTGTCCAAAGTATCTGTTTCTCTAGTAAAAATTTTTCCATTAATTTCAATTTTTTTCCAATTGTCATCAAGATCTAATGGATTGCCTGAATTTTTAAATTTATCAATCTTCGGCAATTCAACAGGTAATAAATTTTCAGGAATTTTTTGAGGTTGGTTTTTTTCATCATAAATAATTGGAATTGGACAACCCCAGTATCTTTGCCTTGAGATACCCCAATCTTTTAAACGAAAATTAGTTTTCTTATTTCCTAGATTATTTTTTTCAAGATATTCAATTGTTTTAGGAATTGATTCATCTGGACATTTTATATTGTTTAAAAATGATGAGTTAAACATATAACCTGATCCCGTGTATGCTTCATTACTTACAGAGAAATTTAATTCTTTTAAAGATGGAGTGACAACTGTTTTTACATTGAGTTTATATTTTCTTGCAAAGTCCAAATCTCTTTGGTCATGAGCCGGACATCCAAAAACAGCTCCAAGCCCGTAATCCATTAATACAAAATTTGCGAAATAAACTGGAACTTTTAATTTATCATCTAGAGGATTAAGAGCAATTAAATCAGTTTTAAAACCAATTTTTTCTGCGGCAGCTAATGACTCTTCAGTTGTACCAGTTTTAGAACACTCTTTTTTAAAACTTATAAAATTACTATCATTTTCATATAGTTTTGAAACGGGATGGTCAACTGATAGAGCTAAAAATGAAAGTCCAAAAAGAGTATCTGGACGTGTTGTGTAACATTTAATTTCTTTTATTTCTTTAGAATTTTCAATCTTAAATTTAACTTCACATCCAAATGATTTTCCTATCCAATTTTTTTGCATAGTTTTTACTTTATTGGGCCACTCGTCTAATTTATCTAAATTTTTAAGTAATTTTTCAGAAAATTTTGTTATATTAAAAAACCATTGGCTCAATTTTTTCCTTTCAACAGGAACTCCAGATCTCCAACCTTTGCCATCTATTACTTGCTCGTTTGCCAGTACAGTTTCGTCTACAGGATCCCAATTTACATAATTTTCTTTTCTGTAAACCAGACCTTTGTCATACATTTCTAGGAAAAATTTTTGCTGATGTTTATAATAATCTGGAGAACACGTTGAAATTTCTCTATCCCAATCTATAGATAAGCCAAGTTTCTTAAGTTGGGATTTCATTATTTCTATATTTTTTTCTGTCCAAGTTCTAGGATCTAAATTATTTTGTCTCGCTGCATTTTCTGCTGGCATCCCAAATGAATCCCATCCCATAGGGTGTAAAACATTATAGCCTTGTAGCTTTTTAAAGCGAGCAAGAACATCTCCAATTGTGTAATTTCTTACATGTCCCATATGTATTTTGCCTGATGGATATGGGAACATTTCAAGACAATAAAATTTTTCTTTATTTTTATCTAAAGTTGTTTTGAATATTTTATTATTGTCCCAGTATTCTTGCCAATATTTTTCAACTATTTTGAAGTTATATTTTTCCATTAGACTTTTTATATATTAGATCTAATTTAACTTAGTCACCACTCTTTAATCCCTCTGGAAGTTGGAAATCTTTAGGTAGACTTGGATCTTGTGTTTTCAATATTGATGCTTCTTTTAAAATAGCAACTTTAATTTCATTAGCTAAAGTAGATTTAACTTTTGAGATAGAGCATTCATTAACACTGATACATTTTTTTTTATGAATTATTACGTCTAATCCATCAGCTCTAATTTCAGTAGATAAAAACTTTACCGTTATTTTTAGAGATTCATTAGTAGTTGTTTCATCTGAGAACCAGTCAGTTATTATAATTCCACCTGAGTAATCAACATTACTAAATGGAGCAAAATCTAATAAGTTTATTGATGCTCTCCACATTGGGTTAGATGAAGCAAACTCAAAAACCCCTGACCCACCTCTTTGTCTTGCTTTATCAAAAACTCTGAATCCTCTTCCTTCTTGAATGTTTTTTTCAACCCTATCATGCACATTTACTGGAATTTTTCTTGCATCGGTTTTTCGATAAATCCCACACCCGGTAGTAAAAACAAATAATAATAATAAGATTAAAATGTGAGTAAATTTAAGATATTTCAATTGATTTATTATCATTTTATCTGAGACGCTAACTAACACAGTATACAAGTCTATTAAAACATTAAATTGTGATATTTTTGCAACATAATACAAAAAAAAACTGTTTTTTATGGCATTTTGATCAATATTTCATTCTCAAGTGCTAAAAAAGCCTCGTTATTAATATTAATAATAAATCTATATAACAAGGAGAAAAATATGGATAACATGAAAAAACTAGGGCTTTCAGCTTTAGCAGGTTCACTTGTTGCATTCTCAGCTAACGCTGGTGAATTAGCAGTGAGCGGTGGAGCTAAGCTTTCTTATACTGGAGCACAAGGCTCTCAGGATAACAGTGACACTGGTAACAACTTTGGTATGCAAAGATTAGTTACTATGTCAGGTTCTGGTGAATTAGATAATGGTATGAGCGTATCTTTAGTACATACTTTTGCTACTTCAACAGGAGCTGGATCCACATCATCAATAACAATTGATATGGGTTCAATGGGAACACTTGGTTATGGTCAAGACTCATACCAAGTTGGTATGTCAAAAATCGATGATATTATTCCAACAGCAGAGGAAGAAGTATCAAACGGTTTAAGTTTAACAGCTACTGAATCACAAGGTTCAACTGCAGTAAATGGTAACACTTACGAAGTTGACTTAGGTGGTAACGGTTTCAACTATACATTAAATGCTGGAGACATGGCTACAATCGTAGTTGGTTATGCACCAAGAGGTGTTGACAACTTAAACGATGATGGTGCTACAGGTGGTACTGATGGTGACGGATCTGATAGTTCTGTACACGTTGTACTAACTCCAATGGATGGTTTAAAAGTTGTTGCTGGTACAGGTGAAAGAGTAAACGGAAACAACATGGATGACATGGAAACTTTCGGTGCTACTTACACTTACGGACCGGTATCTGCAGGTATACAAATGTCAGAAATTGATTACGAAGCTGCTAACAGCGGTATCGCAAGAGATGCTGACACGACATACATGGGTATTGCGTTTAACGTAAACGAAAGCCTATCAATCTCATACGGTGAACAAGAAACTGACCTTGCTGGTGTTTCTGTTGACCAAGAGCTAGAAGGTATGTCAATTGCATACTCTATGGGTGGTGTATCAATTAAAGCACATAACAACGAAGGTAAAGGAATGGGCGGAACTGCAAATAATGCTTCTGAACATACTGAAATCAGCGTATCATTTGCGTTTTAATTAAAACCAATTATTAAATTTAAAAAGGGCCCTGTTTAACAGGGCCTTTTTTTTATTCTTCTAATTTTTTTAGAAAATCTAAATTATCCTTATATTTATCACTTAGTTTGATTGAAGTTTTATAAATTGGTTTTCTGGCCTGAGAAATGCTTACTGTCTTTATACCTGTATCATTTTTCGTATAATCAATACAACTCTCTTCCCACGATAAATTACAAAAATTAATTAGTTTTTTTGTTTCAGCAATTTGATTATTTATTAAGTTTTCATATTCACAATCGTAAATTTGATTTGGTAATTTATAATGCCAAAAGGTCATTAGATCTTTATACATATTAATAAATTTAACCAAAGTTTCTTGATTGTAGCTCCATGGTAAAGACCCTCCATCAAATACGTTTTTATAAATTGATAAGGCTGTATCCTTTAAATTTCTCTTGCAATGAATAATTTTCGCTCTTGGAAATAAAATTCTGATAAATCCTATCCATCTAAAATTAAGTGGTGCCTTGTCTAATATAATTTTGTTGCTAAATTGATTGAATTTATCAAAAATTTGACTTGATAATTTAGCCAATTCAAAATTCTCATTTTTTAAAAATAAGTTAATAAAATCATTATCAAATATCTTTTCAACAAATAGATCATTTAATATATTTAGCTCACCTGCTCCATAAATTTTAGAATGAGATGAAACAATTTGATGAGTTAAAGTAGTTCCTGATCTTGGCAGACCTACTATAAAAATTAAGTTTGGTCCCTCATTTACCTCTAAATCTTTGAAATTATACGTCTTAAAGGTATTTTTTATAGCCTCAAATATTTTTTTCTCATCTTCGAATTTATAATGTTTTAATATACTATAATATTTATCATTTGCTTTAATGAAATATTTTGCTGACTCAGAATGATTATTGATATCAGAATATGCTTTTGCTATAGCAAAATTTAAAAAAGATAATCCCTCATTCGAAATTTTTGTATTAGATAGTTTATTAATCATACTTGATAGATGATCATCTTTCTCTTTATAAGTATGAATGCTACTGTACATTTGATCTGCAGTAGTATTATTTGGAAATTTTCTATTTATTTCTAAAAGTAATTTTTTTGCATTTTTAAATTTGTTTCCAATTTGATATGCTCCAGCTAAGTTTTTTAAAATCGTTTCATTATTATTATTAATTTTGTATGCTTTTTCATAAAGTTTTATAGCTTCATTATTTTGATTAATTTCTCTTTTAACATTAGCTAAATTACATAGTGCTACAAAACTTTTTTCATTTTGTTTGAGTGCTCTTGTTAAATTTTCTTCGGCTTCTTGATATCTACCCTGCACTCTATAAAGAGCACCAATATTAGATAAAATTGAGATGTTATTTGGGAATTTTTTCAATCCCTTTTTAAAAATATCTTCGGCTAAATCATTCTTTCCCAGCTGTCTATAAGACAAACCAATCAAATTATAAAATGGAACTTGAGAATTATCTTTTTTAAGAAGAACTTTTGTTTTTTCTATTACTTTTTCATAATCACCAGCTGCAAAAAAATTTTGAATTTTTTTAAATTCTTTTTTAATAAATTCTACATCCATAGTTTTAAAGATATTTAAATTTTTTATTTTTGAATAGTTCTATAGCTGCAATCCCGTAAACATCAATTAATTTTACTTTTTTTATATTCTCAAAGTTAATACCACCTAAACAAACTATATTTTTATTTGTCTGTTTTTTAAGATTTAAAAATTTATATAGACCTAAAAAATTTTTATTTTTCTTTGACATAAAAATAGGAGATAAAAAAATAATTTTGATTCTTTGTTTTTCTTTTTGTCTTATTTCTTTTAAATTATGTGCAGAACCTAATAATTCAAATTTTTTTTTCATAGTAAATATATTATGAGTAAAGTTTTTATTGAATGCTGGTATATATGCTCCATCTAAATTAAGTTTAATTGCAAGCTTAATATTATTACTTAAATAAAATTTAACACCTTTTTTTTTACATTTGTTTCTAATGTTGATAATTAACTCTTCATTAATAGGATCATTATAATTTCTATATATTATAGAAGTATTTTTTGGTAAGTTATCTATCAAATCTAATTCAAAAGAATTAATATAGCAAAATAATTTATTATTTTTAAAATGCATAATGTTGTTAATAACTTAAAAGATATTGAAAACCAATTAAACCTTTCTTTAGCTTCAAAGAAGCTACCTATACCAAAAATAATTGCAGTAAGTAAAACATTTCCAGTTAGTAAGATAATGCCCTTATTAAAACAGGGACATATTCATTATGGTGAAAATAAGATTCAGGAAGCAGTAAATAAATGGACAGAAATAAAAGAAGAATTCCCTAAAATTAAATTACATATGTTAGGAAAAGTTCAAACAAATAAAGTAAAATTTCTAATTCCTCTTTTTGATTATGTACATTCAGTAGATAATTTGAAATTAGCTAAAAAAATTGCTGATGAACAAAATAAAAAAAATAAAAGTATAAAGATTTTTATTCAGGTAAATATTGGTGCTGAACAACAAAAGAATGGAATAGATATTGAGGATTTAGAAAATTTTTATAAAGAATGTTCAAAAAATATGGGCCTTAATATTGTAGGTCTAATGTGTTTACCTCCACAAAATGATAATCCAGTAGAATTTTTCAGAAAAATGAATGATTTAAAAGACAAACTCCAGATATGTGAATTAAGTATGGGAATGTCAAACGACTTTATTGATGCAGCAAAATTAAACTCAACATTTTTAAGAATAGGAACTAAAATTTTTGGCGAAAGAAATTGATTAAATTTTTAAAAATGTGTTTTTTTTAATTAATTTTAATAAAATTTCAAAATCTTGCTTCTTAATTGCTATACATCCTGCAGTTGGTTTATAATTTTTAGTCAAGTGTAGAAAAATTGCACTTCCTTTTCCTCTAATAATTTTTTTTAAATTATAGTCTAATACAATAAGATAATCATATTTATTATCCTTTCTAAATAGTTTTTCATGCTTAATCTTTTTTTGAATATTAACTAGTTTGTTATAATATTTACTTCTAACATCATCACACCACCCCATCCTTTTGGTTATTTTTTGACTATCTATTTGTGAGCCATCAAAAGTAACTCTATCAGATCTATAAAAAATTTTTTTTAACCCAAATGTCCCTTTTGGAGTACATAAATCCCCTTCTTTCTTTTTCTTAGAAATTCCATTTTTTCCAATTGAACATCTAAATTGAAATTCATCAACTTCAAGTGTATGTTTATTTTTAAGTTTAATAATCATATTTATTCAATGAATAAGCAAAAAATTTACACAGTAAATTCCTCTAGTTTGTATAATATTTTGAGCGAAATAAAAGATTTTTTAAATTTTAATATTGAATTTATAGATTCAAGAAATATTTCAAAAAAAGATTTAGATAAAAAAAAAGACTTTGAAAGTTCGTTATTTTTAATTTTAGACAAAGAAAAATTGAATAATGAAAAATATTTTAATCCAAATAATGTAATTTATTTGAGCAATTTACCTATCTCATTATTTAAATTAATTGAAAAAATAAATGTTTTTAGTCTAAAATTTAAATATCAATCTCAATCAAGAATTATTGTAAAAAATTATAATATTGATATCAACGCTAGAAAAATAGTGAAAAATAATAATGAACTAAAACTTACTGAAAGAGAAATTGAACTTATATTATTTCTTTATAGAAGTAAGTCTCCTCAAAATGTAGTATCTTTACAGACTGGAATTTGGAAACAAAAAAAAGAATTAGAAACTCATACTGTTGAAACCCATATCTATAGACTTAGAAAAAAAATTAATGAGAAATTTAAAGACAATAATTTTATTAAAAGTAATGAATTAGGATACTTTATTTAAATATATCAATATTAAAACTAATAACAATTCTGTCATTATTAGAAAGATTTTCATCTACCGAATGATGTAAATATGCGGGAAATAAAAGTAATTTTCCTTCCTCAGGCTCCATTTTAACTGCCTCACTTGATAGTTCATTATATTCCTTTATGGGAGGATGATACATTGTTTTAACTTGTTTAGGATCATAAAAAGTTATATTTCCAGAATTTTTTTTTGCTTTTACATAATAGGCAGCACTCATAATTGAATTTGGATGGTCGTGTCTAATATTAAAAGTATTTTTTTTGTTTATAATAGACCACATATTAACAATAACCACATTTTTAGGTTCACACTTCCAACTCATAGAACCAGAAATAACTTTATAGAGATAATCGCTAAAGCTAGCTATAAATTTTTGGAGAATAGCTGAATTTTTTACGTTAAAAAATGGTGAATGCCAACCACCTGAATTTGATTTAATTTGTCCTTTTGGATCGTTTTTTTGTAAGTCGTAAATATATTTTTCCAAATCTTTGTTAAGTTGTTCGTAATTGTCCAATTTTTTTTCAAAGACCGGCACTGGAAATAATTTATTTATTTTAATTTCGGACATATATTAGAGTCTGGCACCTATTATTTGAATAATTTTTGAAGATAAATCAGTTCCTTTTTCAAGACTATCTTGAGCTCCTAAATCATTTATGTAGCAATGTAAATAACCGGCTGCAAATAAATCTCCCGCACCTGTTAAGTCAGTAATTTTAAGATTTGATTTTGCAGGACATTCAAAGACTTTTTCATTATTTATTGCCATAGAACCTTTTGCTCCTCTAGTAATAACAATATGTTTTTTTATTTGTTTTGCAAACGTAATTACTTCTTCAAATGATTTTGCATTAATTAGTGAGATTATTTCTTGTTCATTTGCAAAAGTAATATTAATTTTATTTTTTACTAATTCTAAAAATTCATTTTTATGTCTTTCTACACAAAAAAGATCTGATAAAGACATTGCAATCTTATTTGAACTTTTAATTGCTTTATTGAAAGCTTTTTTTGGTTCACCTTTATCCCAAAGATAACCCTCTAGGAAAGTAATTTTACTTTTTTGTAAATCGCTTTCTTTAATATCATTTTCATTAATTTTTCCTGCAGTACCCAAAAAAGTACACATTGTTCTTTCAGAGTCTGGAGTAATTAATATTAGACATGTACCTGTAGGTAAATCCTCTTTTTTTTTTAGATATAAATACTGAACATTTTCCTTTTTAAGACCATTTTCATATTTTTCACCTAGTTTATCTTCATTAATTTTTCCTATAAATCCAACATTATTCCCGAGTTGTGATAAACCTACAATCGAATTAGCTACAGATCCACCTGACACTGTATCTTCTATTTTAATATTGGATAGTAGATTTATAAATTCATCTTCATTAATTAATTTCATAGTACTTTTCGTGAGTGAATGTTTTGTTAAAAAATCATCAGAAACTTTACAGATAACATCTACTATTGCATTACCTATTCCAATTACCTTCATTTTCAAGCTTTAATAGTTTTTAACGGTTTAGTTCTTTTAGGATAACAAGTAGTACATATTTTACAAGTCAAACCATAACAATTTCTTGCTTTACAATATTCTCTTCCATAAAAAATTATTTGTAGATGAAGTTTGTTCCAAGATTTTTTTGGAAATAATCTTTTTAAATCTTTCTCAGTTTGAGCTACATTTTTTCCATTAGTAAGTCCCCATCTTTGTGCTAAACGATGTATGTGTGTATCAATTGGAAATGCTGGATATCCAAAAGCTTGAGACATTACTACGCTAGCTGTTTTGTGTCCCACACCAGGGAGCTGTTCTAGTTCATGAAATGTTTTTGGAACATTACTATTATATTTTTTAACGAGTATTTTTGATAGGTAAAAAATACTTTTTGCTTTTACCCTAAAAATCCCTATCTTTTTAATTAGTTTTTCAATTTTTTTTCGACCAAGTTTCACAAAATGTTCAGGTTTAAAATATTTTGGATAAATATTTTTTGTTACATTATTTACATTTACATCAGTACATTGTGCAGACAAAAGCACTGAGATAAGTAACGTAAAAACATTTCTACTTTTTAAAGGAACTTCAATGTTAGGATAAATTTTATTTAAAATTTTTGATATAGTTTTTGCTCTTTGAATTTCGTTCATTACTTGAAATTCATAAGATCTCTCATTGAATACAGACCAGCTTTTTTATTCATTAGCCATTTAGCAGCTGTTAAGGCTCCTTCAGAATATAAAGTTCTGTCAAATGCTTCATGATTTAAAGTTATTATTTCTTTTCCACTTGAAAATTTTACTTCATGTTCACCTATTATTTCACCTTTTCTGATAGAGTTAAAATTTATTTTATTACCATAAGGAAAATTTTTTTTGTTAAGATATTTTTTTCCTATTAAACCATAAAAGTTTTTATTTTTTCCTCTAGCAATTCCTTGTCCCAACATCAGAGCTGTTCCAGATGGATAATCCTTTTTGTGTTTATGATGCATCTCAAATATTTTACTCAAAAAGTTTTTGCCTAATGAACTGGATGTAATTTCAGTCAAATACATAAGTAAATTAATTCCAAGACTCATATTTCCAGCTTTTAGAATTGGAATTTTCCTTGAATATTTTTTTATTAGATCCTCATCTTTTTTTGTAAAACCTGTTGTTCCGATAACAACTCTTTTTTTTAATATTGACGCAAATTTTAGTATCTCAAATGTACATTTTGGAACTGTAAAATCTATAATTAGATTTGTATTTTTTAAACTTTCTAATGTATTTTTTGTAATTTTTACTCCATAAATTTTTTTATTTATAACACTATTTTCTGTGAGGGCAGTTATTTTAAAATTTTTATCATTTCTTACAGACTTAATTATTTGTTGACCCATGCGACCCATGCATCCAGTTATTCCTAAATTTATTTTTTTCATTAGAAGATCAGGTACAAAATTATCATAAGAAATAAAACAATAATAGTCCAAATGCCTAAATTTTTTAAAAAAACTTTTTTTTTAATATTACTCTCGATGAAACCTGGAATAACTAATATTAGTACTGCGATTAGTGCTAGTGCTGGAACAATTTGTTCTAATTCCATATTTTAGGTTTTCCAAAATTCTTTTGCTTTTTGAAAAAATTTCTTAATACTTGGATTAGATCTTTCATTTTCAATATTTCTAAATTTCTCTAGTAATTCTTTTTGTTCTTTATTTAAAGATATAGGAACTTCTGTTTTAATTTGGACGTATAGATCTCCAAAATCACCTCTTCGCATAAAGGGCATCCCTTTACTCTTTAATCTAAATTGTTTACCATTTTGTGTTCCTTCGGGTATCTTTATTTTTGCTTTACCTCCATCAATCGTTGGAATTTCAATAGTTTTACCTAAAGCAGCATCAGCTAAAGATATTGGGAACTCAAAAAATAAATTTACATCAGATCTTTTAAAAAGATCATGTGATTCAATATTTATAAATAAATATAAATCACCACTGGCAGCACCCCTAGTTCCAGCTTCCCCTTTTCCAGCAAGTCTTATTCTCGTTCCGTCATCAACACCCTTTGGAATTGTAACAGATATTTTTTTTGAGGCTTGTTTGTTACCTTGACCGCTACAATCTTTACATGGATTAGTGATTTCCTCCCCACTTCCTGCACACTGAGGACAAGTTTGTTGAACAGTAAAAAAACCTTGGTTGGACCTTACTCTACCATTTCCACCACAGAACGTACATCTATCCGGAACAGATCCTGGTTTAGACCCGCTACCTTTGCAAGTTATACATTTCTCAGTCGTAGAGAATTGAATATTTTGTTTTTTTCCAGTGTAAGCTTCTTCCAAAGAAATTGAAAGATCGTATCTTAAATCTGATCCTCTGTTGTTAGAACTTCTTCTAGAGCTTTGTCTATTACCTCCAAAATCTCCGAAGAAATCCTCAAATATATCTGAGAAATCCGAGCTATTAAAACCTCCAAAACCTCCAAACCCACCACGACCTCCTCCACCATTCTCAAAGGCTGCGTGACCAAAATTGTCATAATTTTCTTTTTTTGATTTATCTGAAAGCACTCCGTATGCTTCACTGGCTTCTTTAAATTTATCCTCAGCAACTTTGTCTCCGGGATTTTTATCAGGATGATATTTAACTGCTAATTTTCTGTAAGCTGATTTTAATTCTTGTGGGGATGCACTTTTTTGAACACCAAGGACATCATAATAATCTCTTTTAGCCATTTGTTAACCTGAACAGATAGATGTCAGTTAAGCGCTTTTTTCTTTATTTTCGTCTTTTACTTCTTCAAAATCCGCATCAACAACATTATCATCTTTTTTTCCTTTATCATCTTTACCATCGTCTTTATTAGATTCTGGTTTAGTATTTTGTTGCGATTTATATATTGCTTCACCAAGCTTCATAGATGCTTGAACTAAAGACTCAGTTTTTTTCTTAATCTCGTCGATATTTTCACTTTTAAGAGTTTCCTTTAGTGCTGATAAGGAGTCTTCAATTGCTTTTTTCTCAGCATCTGAAATTCTTGATCCATGTTCTTTTAAGTTTTTTTCAGTTGAATGTATTAAGGTATCAGCTTGGTTTCTTACATCTACAGACTCCCTTTTTTTCTTATCAGCCTCTTTGTTGGCCTCGGCATCTTTAACCATCTTCTGAATTTCTTCATCGCTTAATCCACCAGATGCTTGAATTTGGATCTTTTGCTCTTTCCCAGTACCTTTATCTTTAGCGGAAACATTAACAATTCCATTAGCATCAATATCAAATGTCACCTCAATTTGAGGAACTCCTCTAGGTGCTGGTGCAATACCAACTAATTCGAAGTTGCCTAGAAGCTTATTATCTGTTGCCATTTCTCTTTCACCCTGAAGAACTCTTATAGAAACAGCAGGTTGATTATCTTCAGCCGTAGAGAAAACCTGACTTTTTTTGGTAGGTATTGTTGTATTTTTATCAATTAATTTTGTGGATACTCCACCTAATGTTTCAATTCCTAATGATAAAGGTGTTACATCTAATAAAAGCACATCTTTAACATCACCTTGTAATACACCCGCCTGTATTGCAGCCCCCATTGCAACAACTTCATCAGGATTTACACTTTTGTTTGGATCTTTTCCAAAAAAATTTTTAACTTCTTCAATTACTTTTGGCATTCTAGTCATGCCTCCAACCATAACTACTTCATCAATTTCACTTGCACTTATTCCTGCATCCTTTAGTGCAGTTTTACAAGGTGGCATTGTTTTTGTAATCAAATCTTCTACTAGAGCTTCAAGTTTAGCCCTTGTCATTTTTAAATTTATATGTTTTGGACCAGTTTTATCAGCAGTTATAAAAGGCAAGTTTATATCTGTTTGTTCAGCTGCTGACAGTTCAATTTTTGCTTTCTCTGCAGCCTCTTTTAATCTTTGTAAAGCTAATTTATCTGACTTTAAATTAATACCAGTATCTTTTTTGAACTCTGAAATTAAATATTCAACAATTGCATTATCAAAATCTTCTCCACCTAAAAATGTATCTCCATTGGTAGATTTAACCTCAAATACACCATCACCTAATTCAAGAATTGAAACATCGAAAGTACCACCACCCAAATCATAAACAGCAATCTTTTTGTTTTGTTTTTTATCTAAACCATATGCTAGAGAAGCTGCTGTTGGCTCATTTATAATTCTTAAAACTTCAAGACCTGCAATTTTTCCAGCATCTTTTGTTGCTTGTCTCTGTGCATCATTAAAGTAGGCAGGAACAGTAATTACAGCTTTGGTAACAGCCTGACCTAAATATTTTTCTGCAGTCTCTTTCATTTTTTGAAGAATAAATGCAGAAATTTGAGAAGGAGAATATTTTTGTCCTTTTGTTTCAATCCATGCATCACCTTTTTCAGAATTTACAATCTTAAAAGGAGCGGCTTCGATATCTTTTTTAACAGTGGGATCTTCAAAATTTCTTCCAATCAGTCTTTTGACAGCAAAAATTGTATTTTCAGGATTTGTTACTGCCTGTCTTTTAGCTGGTTGGCCAATTAACTTCTCGTTTTCATCTGCAAACGCTACAACCGATGGAGTAGTTCTCGCACCTTCTGCATTTTCTAGAACCTTAGCTTGTGTTCCCTCCATTATGGCAACACATGAATTTGTTGTTCCCAGATCTATTCCAATAATCTTACTCATAATATTTATATCTCTACAGCGTCATATAGTGCTTAAATGTGAAACTACAAGTTGATCTCATAACTATTTATTATCCGAATTTCCCGTGTTTTCATCAGTTTTTTCATCTTTTTTTACGACTTTCTTCGACACTCCTACTAATGAAGGTCTAAGAAGCCTTTCTTTTATTGTAAAACCTTTCTGTATTTCCTGAATGATTGTTCCAGGTTCTCTTGTGTTATCTTCGATTTCCATCATTGCTTGATGCAAATTTGGATCTAATTTTTTATTTAGGCTATCTATAGGTTTAATATTATTTTTTTCAAATATTGAGATTAAATCTTTTTTAATAATATCTAAATGCTCCAAAATTTTTTTTAATCCCTCAGTTTCTTTAAGTTTGTCATCATTTTCTAAAACATGTTTGGATCTATCTAAATTATCAATTAAATTAAGTGCTTCTTTTGCAAAACTATATCCGCCATACTCAAAAGCATCTTCTTTTTCTTTTTCAAACCTTCTCCTTTGATTTTCCATCTCAGCGAAAGTTCTTGTTAATTTGTCCTCGAGTTCGGCAATTTTTTCCTCTGGAGTTATTTTATTAATTTTCTCATCTAATTTTCCGTCTTGTTTATCTTCATTTATGTTAGTTAAATCTTCATCATTTTTATTCGCCTCTTTATCAGAAGTCTGATTTTGATTATCATAGCTTTCTTTTTTGTTTTCTTCTTTTTCCATATCTTCTTATATGGTAAGAATTTTGATAATTTCTAGATGGTTACAAAAAAAATTAATAAATTACTTATTGGCACCAATAATAAGGGTAAACTACGAGAAATAAAGAATTTACTACCAAAAAACATTAAAATTTATTCTACTGAAAATTTTAATCTAAAAAGTCCGATAGAGAATGGAAAAACATTTGAAGAAAATTCTCTAATAAAATCAAAATATTTTTCAAAAAAAACACATCTTGTCTGTTTAGCTGATGACTCTGGTTTAGAGATAGATTGTTTAGATAAAAAACCTGGTATTTACTCAGCTAGGTGGGGTGGAAAAGATGGCAATTTTAGTAAAGCAATAAGAAAAGTTTATAGAGAACTAAATAAAAAAGATAAAAATTGGAAAAATAAAAAGATTCATGCAAGATTTATTTGTGCTTTATCGATTTCATATTTAGATAAAAAAATTGCGTGTGTAGTTGGAAAAGTTGAGGGTCACATATCACATCAAGCAAGAGGAACAAGTGGATTTGGATATGACCCAATTTTTATTCCATTAAAAAATAAAAAAACTTTTGGAGAAATGAAACCTTCACAAAAATATAATTTAGATCATAGATATAAAGCTTTTAAAAAAATTAAAAAATTTTTTTAAACTTTCCATCGTCTAATTCATAAAAATTTAATCTGTGATAGATTTTATTATTAAATATGTCAAAAATTCCAATTTTGCCTTTAAAGGAGTTTTTTTTTTTAAAAATTTTATCAACTTCATCCATTTCATTTTTCAATGATAAATAATAAATTAAACCTACGAGATCATAACTTAGTAAAGCCAAATGATTTGGATTTTTTTTATATTCTTCATTAAATTTTTTTTTAAAATCATTTAAATTTTTTTTATTTATCGATGGATAATAAAGTGGTTGAAATGATATTTCATTTACTAAGCTTTTATCAAACCATTGATTAAAGGTTATGAAATATTTTTTTTCTGGAGAAACGTCTGTGTAAATTAAAGATGTTATTACACTTTTTAAACTTTCATCAAAATCTGAAATTATTACTGAGTCAAATTTGACTTTTCCAATAGTGTATTTTTTGTTCAACTTTTCTAACTGTTTTTCTTTGTCTATCAAGTCAGAATTTTCTACTCTTTTGATTTCGTCTGCTAAATTTTGTTTTCTTATTTTGTAATTGGTTATTTTTTCTATTTGTTGTGTAAGTTTTGTAGGTTCAATTTCATAATAGTGTATTTTGGAAATTTTTATTTTAGATTTATCTATTGCTCTTTTGACCTCTTTTTCATAATCAACTTTAGGTATTAAAAAAATTGTTTTTTCTAATTCATTAAGATGAATAAATTTTTTTATTGCATTAATTTGTGATGTTGCGTTGACTCCACTGCTAATTACATTTTTAGGTAAGTTTACAGTTTTGTTTGTTAATGAGAGAAAAGTAATATTTTCAATTTTTTCGAGATGAGTTAAGCTGTTATAAAAAACAGGTCCGATAACAATTTTTATTCCTAAGTTTGAAAATTCTGAAGCAGAGATGAGTGCTTGTGATGGATTGCTCGCAGTGTCTTTCGGATAAATTTCAATTTTTTTTGTTTTTATGTCTTTTAATGCAAGTTTAGTTGCTTTGATTATTAATTCTCCTATTTCTTTATTTTCCCCAGTTAATGGTACTAAGATACCAATTTTGATTTTATCTACTTCCGAACTTGCATTTGAAAATGTTGATAAAAAAATTACAAAAATAAAAATAAATTTTTTAAAATTTTTTTTCATTATAATGATATTATATATTTTAAATTAATATTATGGTTATAAATTATAAATTCGACAACAAAGAAACTAAAAAAGGGCTATATTTAGTATCAACTCCAATTGGAAATTTAAGTGATATTACATTAAGAGCCATAGAAATTCTAAAAAAATCTGATTACATCCTTTGTGAAGACACTAGGATTTCTAAAAAGTTATTTAATAGGTATGAAATAAAACCTAAGTTAATTTCCAATCATAAATTTAATGAAACAAAAAATTTAAAAAATATCATAAAACTTTTACTAAATGGCTCAATTATATCGTTAGTTTCTGACGCTGGAACCCCAGGTATTTCAGATCCTGGTGCAATTCTGATTAAAGAATGTGTAAAAAAAAATATAAATATAATTCCGGTACCTGGTCCTTCAGCGCTTACAACAGTTTTATCAATTAGTGGGTTTTCTGAAAAATTTTTTTTTTACGGTTTTTTTCCAGAGAAAAAAAAAGATCTTATTACTGATCTTCAAATTTTATCCAACTTAAACTCTTCTTTAGTCTTTTTCATTTCTTCAAAAAAAATTAATAAAATAATTCCATTAATTAAAGATAATTTTTCTGGTAGAAAAATTTTGATAGGTAGAGAAATGACTAAATTTTTTGAGGAGTTTATAAGATCTGAAATTGATAAATTAGATACATTTGATAAAGAATTAAAAGGAGAATTAACTGTAGTTATTTCAGAAAGAGATAACACTAAAAAGAGTTCTCAAATATTAGGTGAATCAGATAAAGTAAATATAAAAAAAATGCTCAAAAAATTTAGTATAAAAGAAATAGTAAAGTTTATGAGTGATAATAGAAAAATTTCAAAGAAAATAATTTATGATTACTGTCTTAAAATTAAAAATAAAAAATAACTTATTATTTATTATTTTAATTTCTTTTATTTTATCTAGTTGTGTTGGGGTATCTTCAAAAGGAATTTTTGGCACTGGAGTTAGTATAGCTACTGATCCAAGAACAATAGGAACACAGATAGATGACTCAATAATGCAAAAGAATTTAAGCGCGAGAATATTATTAATGGACAAAGACTATTTTCTTGCTGTTAAAACAAAAGTTTTAGACGGAAGAATATTTTTAACTGGAACTGTTGATAATCCAGAGGAAAAATTAAAATTGACAAAATTAGCTTGGGAAACTCAAGGTGTGAGATCAGTAAGAAATGATATTAAAATCAAAGAAGATTTTAATTTTAAACAATCTGCTAAAGATGTTTTAATTACATCTCAACTAACAACAGCCTTAATTTTAAATAAGGAAATTAAAGCAACAAATTATCAAATTGATACCTATAAAAAGAAAATTTACATATATGGTATTGCGCTAACATCTGAGGAAAAGGATTTAGTTTTAAAAGAAGCTAGAGAAATCCTAGATGTTCAGGATGTTATTGCAAGTATATTGTTAGTAGATAACTTAAGAATTCAAAAAAATTAATTTTTTTTATAATCAATTACATCTGCTGAATAAGCAGCGATGGATGCTAAGTTTATAATTTCTGATGTTGAGCTTCTTAAAGGCGCAATTTCTATTGGTTGTCCTAACCCAATAAGTAATGGTCCTATTACTTTTGCTCTACTCATTGATTTTATCATTTTATATGAAATAGCTGCACTGTGTTGACTTGGCATTATTAAGACGTTTGAATTTCCTACAATTTCGGAAAATGGGTAAAGTTCTTTATAAACATCTTCTAAAGCAACGTCTGGCTGCATTTCTCCATCAAATTTAAAGTCAACTTTATTATTTTTTAAAATTTTTACTGCGTCGCTTAGTCTTTTAGTTCTATCAGTTGCCGGTTCACCAAATGTTGAGTGTGATAAAAATGCTATCTTAGGATCAAATCCAAATAGTCTTACAACTCTTGCAGCTGATTTTGCCATTTCAGCTAACTGGTTTGCATCTGGGTATTCTATTACAGAGGTATCACATAAAAATATTGTTTTACCTCTATTAACAATTAAATTTAAACCAAACATTATTTCTCCGGGTCTTGGATCAACTACTTTGATAATTTTTTCTAATGATGATGAATATCTTCGGGTGTTACCAGTTACCATAGCGTCTGCATCTTCACATGCAACCATGCAAGACGCCCATATAACTCTATCATTTCTGACCAATCTGTCACAATCCCACTCTAACATTCCTTTTTCTCTTTGAAGTTTTTTAAACAAATATTTTACATATTTTTCTCTTTTGATTTTATCTTTAGAATTAACAATTTCGATATCAAAATTTTCGTTATAACCAATTTTTTTAATCTGATTTTTTATTAACTCTTCTTTACCTACTAAAATTGGTACTCCTAATTTTGAATTTTTAAAAGCTATGGCAGCTTTAAGTGTATTTTCATCTTCACCGTCTGCAAAAACTACTTTTTTTTGTTTTTTCTTAATATAAGAATTTACACCCTGCAAAATTGTTACGGTTGGGTCTAATCTTTGTTTTAATTGATCTCTATAAATTTCAAAATTATCTATCTTAATTCTTGCCACACCAGTATCCATTGCTGCTTTTGCAACCGCTGCAGGAATAACACTTATTAATCTTGGATCAAATGTAGAGGGAATAATGTAATCTTTACCATAATGCGGTCTTTCCCCACCCATTGCAGCAACAACTTCATCAGGTACATCCTCTTTAGCCAACTTTGCAATAGCATGTGCTGCAGCAATCTTCATTTCTTCATTAATTGTTTTGGCCCTTATATCCAGAGCACCTCTAAAAATATATGGAAATCCTATTAGATTATTTACTTGATTTGGGTAATCAGATCTCCCAGTTGCAACTATTGCATCATCTCTGACCTCTTCAACTTCTTCAGGAGTGATCTCAGGATCTGGATTTGCACAAGCAAATATTATTGGATCTTTTGCCATTTTTTTTACCATGTCCTTAGTTAGAGCGCCTTTTGCAGATAGACCTAAAAATACATCAGCATTTTTAATTGCATCATTAAGAGTTCTGTCTTTTGTCTCAATTGCATGAGCAGATTTCCACTGATTTAAATTGTCTCTTCCTCTGAATATAACTCCTTTTCTGTCAACCATTGTAATATTTTTTTGGGGAACACCACTTTTTTTGAATAAATTTGCACATGCCATGGCTGATGCCCCAGCACCATTAACCACAATTTTAATTTTTTCTATTGATTTTTTGCAAATATCTAAAGCATTAATTAATGCAGCGGTTGTAATAATAGCTGTACCATGTTGATCATCGTGAAATACTGGAATATCTAATATCTCCTTAAGTCTTTCTTCAATAACAAAACAATCTGGGGCAGCGATATCTTCGAGATTTATACCACCAAAACTTGGTGCAAAATTTTTAATACTATTAATTATTTCATTTGGATCAGCAGAGTCTATTTCAAGATCTATAGAGTCGATATCTGCAAATCTTTTAAATAAAACAGCCTTTCCTTCCATTACTGGTTTTGAAGCTAAAGCACCTAAATTTCCCATACCTAAAATTGCCGATCCATTACTTATAACTGCAACTAAATTTCCTTTACTTGTATAATCAAATGCTGCCTCTGGATTTTTACTGATTGCTTTTACTGGAGCAGCTACACCTGGAGAATATGCTAGAGCAAGATCTCTTTTTGTGGTCATGTTTTTAGAAGAAGAAATTTCAATCTTGCCAGGTTTTTTATGACTATGAAATTCTAATGCTTCTTTATCAGTATAATGATCAACTTTTGTTTTTTTCATTTATATTAATTAGGTGTACAAATGGGGTAAAATTAAGACTAATATGATTTATGAATTTAATTAAGTCAACAGGGACTTTTGGATTTTATACTATAATCAGCAGATTACTTGGTTATTTTAGGGATATCTTAATTGCCATATTCTTAGGTACAAGTTTTGTTGCTGATGCATTCTTTGTGGCATTTAGAATTCCAAATACTTTTAGAAGATTATTTGCCGAAGGAACTTTTAATGCTGCTTTTGTTCCCAGTTATACTTCTGAGCTTATAAAAGGGAAAACAAAATCAAAAAAGTTTGCAGATCAAATTTTTAATCTTTTATTCATTGGTTTGTTTTTTTTGGTATTGGTAATAGAGATTTTTATGCCAATATTTGTAAGTTTAATTGCCCCCGGTTTTATTACAGATGCAGAGAAATTAGAATTGGCAATATCTTTAACTAGAATAACATTTCCATTTTTAATGTTTGTATGTTTGGCATCTTTTTTTGCTGCAATATTAAATTCACATAATAAATTTGCAGCTGCTTCAGCTGCACCAATTATTTTAAATTTGATATTAATAGGAATATTATTTTTTGGAAAATTATTAGATGATCAAATTGTTTATTATCTTTCCTATGGTGTTTCTATAGCAGGTTTTTTGCAAATTATTTTTTTATATAAATTTGTAAATAAATTCTATTCATTTAAGCTAAATTTTGATTTAAAAATAACAAAACCTGTAAAAATTTTTTTTAAAAAACTTCTTCCTAGTATTTTTTCGTCTGGAGTAACTCAAATTAATATACTGGTCGGAACTATAATTGCATCATTTCAAGCTAGTGCAGTTTCCTATCTCTATTATGCAGATAGAATTTATCAAATAAATTTAGCTATAGCAGGAATTGCTATTGGAGTTGTAGTTTTACCTCAATTGTCAAAATATGTTCAACAGAATAAAAAGAAGAAAATTTTTTTAATTCAAAATAAAGCTTTAGAACTCAGTATGTTTTTAAGTATCCCTGCCACTATAGCTTTAATGATTGGCTCAAACGAAATTGTTTCAGCTTTATTTGGTTATGGATCCTTTGACGAAGTTTCAGTAAAAAATTCTGCTAAAGCATTATATTTTTTCTCTCTTGGACTTCCTGCATTTGCATTAATAAAAGTTTTTTCAAGTTTTTTCTTTGCTAATCATAATACTAAGACCCCTTTTTATATTTCTTTAATATCTGTAATTTTAAATATAATTATCAGTCTTTATTATTTTAGAGATATTGGATTCATAATAATTCCAATAGCAACATCTATTTCATCTTGGTTTAACTCTATAGTTTTATTTATGTGTTTAAGTAACGAAAAATTATTTTCTTTTAATAGAATTTTTATCAAAAATTTTTTAAAAATTATCTTTGCATCAATTTTAATGGGATTTATTTTTAAATATTTTATCTCTATTTTTGGTAATCAATTAATCTATGATTACAAATTTAAATTATTTTACTTAATTTTAGTTGTAATATTTGCTCTAATTTCTTATTTGTTCATATCATTTTTCATCAAAGCTTTTAATTCTAAAGATCTTAAATTAAAGTATTAGTTATGGGAAAAAAAATATTTTCAGGTGTTCAACCTACTGGTAATTTACATCTTGGTAATTATTTAGGAGCAATAAAAAATTTTGTAGAGTTAAGTAATGACAAAGATAATGATTGTATTTTCTGTGTTGTTGATCTTCACGCAATAACCGTAAAACAAAATCCTAAAGAACTAAGAAGTAACATTCGTGAAACAGTAGCAACTTTTGTGGCAAGCGGGATAGATCCAAAAAAAAGTATTATATTTAATCAATCTAAGGTGACAGCTCATTCTGAAGCAGCTTGGATATTAAGTTGTTCAGCAAGAACGGGTTGGCTAAGTAGAATGACGCAATTCAAAGAAAAGGCTGGAAAGGATAAAGAAAAAGCTAGCGTCGGCTTATATTCCTATCCAGTTTTAATGGCAGCCGATATTTTGCTATATGACACAACTCATGTTCCAGTTGGTGATGATCAAAAACAACATTTGGAACTCTGTAGAGATATTGCTCAAAAATTTAATAATGATTTTGGAGCAGAGAATTTTTTTAAAGCACCAGAACCACTAATTCAAAAACAGTTCTCAAGGATAATGAGTCTTAAAGACGGATTAAAAAAAATGAGTAAATCTGAATTATCAGATTTAAGCAGAATTAATTTAACAGATAATGCAGATCAAATAATTAATAAGATTAAAAAAGCAAAAACAGATCCTTTACCAATGCCATCTAACAATGAAGAATTGGATAAAAGACATGAAGCAAAAAATTTAATTGGAATTTATTCGAGTTTAACAGGTACAAAATTAGAAAAATCAATTAATGAGTTTTCAGGAAAAAATTTTTCAGAATTTAAGGAAATATTATCACAAGTACTAGTTGAGAAAATTTCACCAATATCAAACGAAATTAGTAAACTATTAGCTGAAAAAAATTTTCTAGATTCTATTCTTTTAGAAGGATCTGAAAAAGCTGATAAAATTGCATCTAAAAAGATGAAAAAAATTCACGAAATATTAGGTTTTTAAACAAATAATCCAATTACAAGTTTCAATTTTAGAATTATTTACTATATATAAAATATGTTTGTTCAAACTGAAATAACCCCAAATCCTAATTCATTAAAATTTTTACCTGGTAAGGATGTTTCTAGATGTGGATCCTTTGAAATTACAAAAAAGGATGAAACAAATAATGAATTAATTAGAAATTTACTTTCAATAAATGGAGTAGAGGGGATTTTTTTGGGTAAAGATTTTATTTCAATTAATAAATACGATGAAACTTCGTGGGAAGAAGTAAAACATATTATCATTTCATTGATAAACGATTTTTATTCAACTGGGAAAGAATGTGTAGTTGAAGATAGTTTAAATCAAACAAAAGAGGATTTAAATGATTTAGAAAAAAAAATAATTAAAATTTTAGATGAGAAAATTAGACCAGCTGTAGCTAAAGACGGTGGAGATATAAAGTTTAAAGAATTTAAAGATGGTATCGTAAAGGTTCAGTTACAAGGAAGCTGCTCCGGATGTCCGAGTTCAACTATGACTTTAAAACAAGGTGTCCAAAATCTACTATGTCATTATTTACCAGAGGTAAAAGAGGTTGAAGCAATATAGTATGAGAAAAAAGATAAAATTTTTAAGATTTTTTGATCAAAAAGATATTGGGTCATTACCTAGAGTCTTTTTAAGTAGTTTGATTGTTTTATTCTTTTTTTACTCAATGCCACATGTCATTAATATGAACTCTTCTGAAGTCTATAAAAATAATTCAAAGACTGTTTTAGCCTATACTTTAAATAACAAATCAGATGGAAAAAATAATGAAGGTATTTTGGATGAAAGAGATTTATTGGTCGATATTTTTAATTTAAATGATTTAGAAACTGATACTGTGAGACTAAATGCATCAACAATA
>CACJWU010000009.1 GCA_902597215.1 uncultured Pelagibacteraceae bacterium
TAAAGTTGCTTTACTTGTGACTATCACAAAAAAAATTCTTAAATTTAGAAAATTTATTTAGGTGATCTTTTAGATAAGATTCTTTGAAGAGTCCTTCGGTGCATTTTTAATCTTCTTGCTGTCTCTGAAACATTCCTGTTACATAATTCAAAAACTCTATGTATATGTTCCCATTTTACTCTATCAGCAGACATTGGATTTTCCGGTGGAGCTGCTTTTTTCGCTGGATCTGCTAACAGGGCTTTTTCGACATCATCTGCATCTGCTGGTTTAGCTAAATAATCTATTGCACCCTCTTTGATAGCTGCAACAGCAGTAGGAATATTTCCGTATCCTGTTAACATAATTATTCTGCTTGCTGAATTACTTGATTGGATCTCTTTAACAACTTCTAAACCGTTTCCATCATTTAATCTTAAATCAACTACCGCAAATCCTGGTCTCTTGGTTTTAACCGATTCTATTCCTTTTTTTACACCCTCAGCTTGAATAACCTCAAAACCCTTTTTTTCCATTGCTCTAGCCAATCTCTCTCTAAATGGATTGTCATCATCAACAATTAAGAGTGATTTATTCTCGAAATTGCTTAAATTTTGCAGTGTTATCTCATTTTTCATGATTTTAATATGGTCATTTTTTTCCACAATTCAATAGGTCATTATTTTCTTTACATTGAATAACTATTGAATTAATTGCTCGATTTATTAAAGTTTTTTTTAATAAAAAGACTTTTTTTTGTTAAATTTTTTTTTGGGGGGCATTAAAAATGCAAAAATTTAAGTCGGTTGAAGAATTAGTTAATCAACTGAGACCAGACAAACCGGTTTATTGTATAAGAAAGAATTCAATTCTTTCTGCATCAGCCTTTTTCCAAAAAAAATTTCCTGGTAAAATTTTGTATGCAGTTAAAACAAATCCAAATCCTTTAGTAATTAAAACTCTTATTGAAAGTGGAATTAATCAATTTGATGTTGCATCTATAGAGGAAATTCAATCTGTAAGAAAATTTAGTCTAACAGCAAAATGCTCATTTATGCATACAGTAAAAAGCAGAGAAAGTATTAAGGAAGCATATTTTACACATGATATTAGAACATTTGCATTAGATACTAAAGATGAATTGATTAAAATAATTGAAAGTACAAGTGGTGCAAAAGATCTAGAACTTTTCATAAGAGTTTCAGTTTCAAATGAACATGCTGAAATTGATTTGTCAAAAAAATTTGGTGCATTAAACTCTGAGGCTGTGGGATTATTAAGATTAGCTAAACAATATTCAAAAAAAATTGGATTGAGTTTTCATGTTGGCTCACAGTGTATGCATCCAATTTCATATGCTAAGGGAATTTCTGAAATAGGAAATATAATAAAAAAAACTAAAATAATTCCAAATTATATAAATGTTGGTGGTGGATTTCCAACTATCTACCCAGATTTAATTCCGCAATCATTAGATAGTTATTTTAATGAAATAAAAAAAAGCTTAGAAAACTTAAAAATAGCTACACTACCAGAAATAATTTGCGAACCTGGTAGAGCTCTAGTTGCAGAAAGTGGATCAACTATTGTCCGAATAAATTTAAGAAAGAAACAAAAATTATATATTAACGATGGTACTTACGGTACTCTTTTTGATGCAGGGACACCAAATATTGTTTATCCATCTAAAATGATTAAAGATAGTTCAAATAAGATTATTTCAAAAAAATTAACGGCATTTGATTTTTATGGACCAACATGTGACAGCATGGATTATATGAAAGGTCCTTTTCTCTTGCCGAATAATATAAAAGAAAATGATTATATTGAACTTGGACAGTTGGGAGCATATGGACTTACGTTTAGAACACAGTTTAATGGTTTTTTTTCTGATGAAATATATGAAGTAGAAGATAGTCCCATCATGAGCCTGTATCATAAGGAAGTCAGAAAAGCTACTTTAGTTGCTTAATGTCAGATAATAAAAATCTTGGTCACAACAGTAAAAAAGATTTCTTAAAAAAACCTGTTGAACATATTGATATTACATCATTCGATTCTAGAAAAATTATCTCTTCCATGGAAAAAATGTCATTTGTTTCAAGAGAAACGGCAAACGCAGCAAATATTTATAATGAAATGTTAAAAGACAAAGAATGTACAATTTTTTTAACATTAGCAGGATCTACTTCAGCGGCAGGGTGCATGCATATTTACAGAGATATGGTCAAATACAACATGGTAGATGCAATCGTTGCAACCGGAGCGTCCATAATAGATATGGATTTTTTTGAGGCACTTGGATTTAAACATTATCAAGGTTCGCAGTATCAAAATGATAATGAGCTCAGAAAAAATTACATTGACAGGATTTATGACACTTACATCGATGAGGAGGAGCTTCAATTGTGTGATAAAATAATCGGAGAAATAGCTGACAAATTAGAACCAAAAACTTATACATCAAGAGAATTTATTAAAGAGATTGGTAAATATTTAAAATCAAATGCAAAAAAGAAGGGATCTTTGATTGAAACAGCATATGACAATAATGTTCCAATATTCTGTCCAGCATTTACTGATTCAAGCGCAGGTTTTGGATTAGTAATGCACCAAGAGAGAAATCCAAAAAATCATATAACTATGGACTCAATAAGGGAATTTAGAGAATTAACAGAAATAAAAATTAAATCTAAAGGATCGGGGTTATTTATGATTGGTGGCGGTGTTCCCAAAAATTTTATACAAGATACAGTAATTTGTGCTGAGCTTTTAGGAAAAGAGGTTGATATGCACAAATATGCCATTCAAATCACGGTTGCTGACTCGAGGGATGGCGCATGTAGTAGCTCAACACTAAAAGAGGCAAGCTCGTGGGGTAAGGTTGATACAAACAAAGAGCAAATGGTATTTGCTGAAGCTACTAGTGTTCTTCCATTAATTGCAAGTGATGCTTATCATACTGGAGAATGGAAAAATAGAGAAAAAAAAAACTTCTCCAAAATATTTTGATTAATGGTCAAAAAAATTAAAATTGGGATTATTCAAAGTAAAATCTCAGGTAATATCAAAGAAAATTTATACTTAGCGATTAAAAACATAAAAAAAGCTGCATCAAAAAAAGCTAAAATAGTTTGTTTGCCAGAACTATTTTTATCAAATTATTTTTGTCAAACAGAAAACCACTCAAATTTTAAACTAGCTGAAAAGATACCAGGAAAAACAACAAAAATATTTTGTGATTTAGCGAAAGAATTAAAAATAGTTTTAATTATTTCCTTATTTGAAAAAAAAACACATGGTTTTTATCACAATACGAGTGTTGTGATAAATGATATAGGTAAAATATTGTCAAAGTATAGAAAAATGCATATTCCTGATGACCCTGGGTATTGTGAAAAATTTTATTTTACTCCTGGGGATTTAGGATTTAAATCTATCAAAACAAAGTTTGGTAAAATTGGACCTTTAATATGTTGGGATCAATGGTTTCCTGAAGCTGCTAGACTAACAGCACTAAAGGGTGCACAAATAATTTTTTATCCTACAGCTATTGGATGGCATCCAAAAGAAAAAAAGAAATTTGGTAAATCTCAATTAGATTCATGGATTACTATGCAAAAATCTCATGCTATAGCGAATGGAACTTATGTAGTTGCTATAAACAGAGTGGGAACTGAAAAGAGAGGTAAAAAGAAAATAGAATTCTGGGGAAATTCTATGATAATTGACCCAAGTGGCCAAATAATCGGAAAACTTAGTAATAATAAAGAGCAAATTTTAATTCGGGAAATTGATTACAAAAAAATAGACAAAGTTAGACAACATTGGCCTTTCTTACGTGATCGAAGAATTGATTTTTACAAAGGTATATTAAAGAATCCTGAAGATGAGTGAAAAACTTAGTGGATTCAGAATGCCTGGTGAATGGGAGAAACAAAAATCTGTCTGGATTGTGTGGCCATATAACAAAAACGATTGGCCTGGCTTATATAAATTTATTCCTGAAGTAATTTTAGAAATTATATATAAAATATCAAAACATCAAAAGATTAATTTGATTATTAACAATAAAATCGAAAGCATCAAAAAAATCTTCAAATCAAGTAAAATTAAGAATATTAGTTTCCATAAGATAAAAACTGATAGAATATGGTTGAGAGACTCAGGTCCAATTTTTTTAATTAACAAAAAGTATAAAAAAAAAATTATATTAAACTTCGTATTTAATGGCTGGGCAAAATATAAAAATTACAAAAATGACAATAAAATTAATGATAAACTTAGTAAAATCATCAAATTAAAAAAAATTAATCCAGCTATCAAAAAAAATGGGAAATCAAGAAAAGTAACAATGGAAGGTGGGGCTTTTGATGTAAATGGTGCAGGAACAATTTTATTAACAGAAGAATGTTTATTAAGCAAAATTCAAGAGAGAAATAAAAAGTTTAATAAGGAAGACTATGAGGAAATATTTAATAAATATTTAAATATAAAAAATTTTATATGGTTAAAAAAAGGAATTATTGGTGACGATACCCATGGCCATGTTGATGATATTTCCAGATTTGTATCAAGAAATACAATTATGACTGCAATCGAAAAAAATAAAAATGACAAAAATTACAAAAATCTTAATGAAAATTTAAAGATATTAAAGAAATCAAGAGATGAAAGGGGTGAAAAATTTAAAATCATAAAAGTACCTATGCCCTCACCCATATTTATAGATAAAATAAGAGTTCCAGCTAGTTATATGAACTTTTATATTTGTAATAAAAAAGTTTTGCTTCCCATTTTTAAAGTGAAAGAGGATAATATTGCCATTAAAATTTTCAAAAATTATTTTAAAAATAGAAAAGTCGAAACAGTTGACTGCAGTAAATTAATATGGGGTTTTGGGGCAATACATTGCATGACACAACAAGAGCCTATTGTTTAGTCAGGCTGCTTTTAAAGTACCTAGCAATAACCTAAAAGGTATCAACATTACTAGGGCAACAAAAATTTTAACTGCCAGGTCACCTAGAGATAACGTTACCCATGGTATTCCCGTTCCATAAAAAGATATGGAAAAAAATATAAAAGTATCAACGGTAGATCCAATCAAAGAGGATATTAGAGGAGCAACGAACCATTTTTTTTGTCTTAATTGATCAAATATTTGAACATCTAAAAGTTGAGCAATAATAAACGCTGTTCCTGATCCGATTGCTATTCGTATTGAGATTAGATCAGTGAAATTTGTAGAAAATATTAATGTAAATAAAATTCCAATCGAAAAACCAATGTAGACAATTTTTCTAGCAATCAACTTTCCAAAAGATCTATTAGCTAAATCGGTTATTAAAAATGCGATCGGGTAACTAAAAGCTCCATAAGTTAATATTTCCTCTAGTCCATAATATTTAATAGGAAATTGAACCAAATAATTAGAAGCTAGTACAACAAACCCCATTAAAAATGAAAGTGTCAAAAATGTTTTATTCATTATGTAGTTTTAGATTGAATAGGTTTTTTTTGAAATGGAGATTTAATTAATAAACTTTTTTTTAGTTTTTTTAATCTAGGAGATAAATTTTTATTTTTTACAGATTTTAGAAATTCATCAAAACTGCCTTTTTTATCTACTGATCTAACCCCTGCATTACTCACTGTTAATTTTAAGCTTCTTTTTAAAAGTTCACTTGTAAATTTTACTTTTTTTAAATTAGGTAAGAATCTTCTTTTTGTCTTATTGTTAGCGTGACTAACGTTATGACCTTTCATTGGATTTTTCCCAGTTAATTCGCATTTTTTTGTCATAATTTGTTCGACTATATAAAGTGAGATATTGATGGCGTCAAGTTTATTAAATTATTCTAATCTTTTTTTCCTACTATTTCTTTAAAGTTTTTTACACCATCTTTTAATAATATTTCCTTCAGCTCTTTTTTAATTAGACCAACAATATTTGGACCTCTAAAAACCATACCTGTATAAAGTTGTAAATAATCAGCTCCTGCTAAAAATTTTTGATAAGCAGATCTGCCAGAGTCCACACCACCTACGCCTATAATTTTGATTCTACCTTTTAAAACTTTATAAAATTTTCTGATCAACTCTGAAGACTTTAACTCTATAGGTTTTCCGGACAATCCTCCTTTTTGATGGCTTTGAGTATTTTGTAAATTTTCTCTTGTCGTATCAGATGTGTTAGAAATAATAGCAGCCTCTATCTTGTTATCTAAAAGCACTTCGGAAATTTTCATAATTTCTTTATCATTAATATCGGGTGATACTTTTACCGCTATAGGTATTTTGGAGTCAAGATGTCTTTTCTCTTTTTCTATTAGTTTTAAAAGATCATCTAATTTTTTTTGATCATGAAAGTTTCTTAAATCTTCGGTGTTTGGTGAGGAAATATTAATTGTAATATAATCAGAGACCCCATTAAATATTTTTAAACACTTTATATAATCATTTGTTCTATCTTCTGAGTCTTTATTGGGTCCAATATTTATTCCAAGTAATCCAGTTGGATTATTTCTTTTAATTCTATCTACAATATTTTTTGAACCTAGGTTATTGAAACCAAGTCTATTTATCAAGGCCTCATCTTCTACCAGTCTAAAAACTCTAGGTTTGGGATTTCCGAATTGTTCTAACGGTGTAACAGTTCCTACTTCAACAAAACCAAAACCTAAATTAAACAATGAATTATATACCTCAGCATTTTTATCAAATCCTGCTGCCATACCTATTGGATTTTCTATTTCTTTATTAAATAATTTTGTCTTAAAAAGTGGGTTATTTTTTTCATCATCTAGAATATTTGGAATAAAATTAAATTTTAATGACTTTATCGCTAAACTATGAGCCGTCTCAGGATCTAATTTAAAAATTAAAGATCTTAAATTTGAAAACATTATTTAATTTTATTTAATATAAGATCTTTTGTTTCTTTAACACCAAAAAAACTTATAAAAAAACCCATCCTTGGTCCATTTTCATCTCCAAAAACTACTTCATAAATTAATTTAAACCAATCTCGAAGGTTCTCAGTGTATCCATTTTCTTTTCCAGTCGAATATATCATTGTTTGAATATCCTCTGGTTTCATTTTGTCGTCACATTTATCTAAAGTTTTTACCAGAGCTTCTAAAGCTTTTTTTTCTTCAGCGTTAGGTCTTTTATAATTTTTTTTCAATTTTATAACGTCATTAAAATACTTTATTGCATAGCCTACTAAATTATCAAAGATAGGATTATCTTTTTCCGAAATGTCTTTTTTATATTTTTTAACAAATTTCCAAAGAAGTTCTTTGCTGTCAGCATTACTTGTTTCGACCAAATTTAACAACATTGAAAATGACATAATCATATTTTCCTTAGGTACCAAACTATTATGGACATGCCATACAGGATTCATAAGTAGCTGCAACTCATTTTGATTTTTTGCTTTCTCAATCAGATCCAAATAATCATCAACAGTTTTTGAAACTATTTCTTTGTAAAGTTTTTTTGCTCTTTTTGGGTTTTGATACATATATAGTGACAAACTTTCAGGAGAAGCATACTCTAACCATTGATCAATAGTGATGCCGTTTCCCTTTGATTTTGAAATCTTCTCTCCTTTTTCATCCAAAAATAATTCATATGCAAATCCTGAAGGATTTGTCTTCCCAATAAGTTTGATGATTTTTGTTGAAAGTATTGCGCTCTCTATAAGATCTTTTCCGTACATTTCAAAATCAACATCTAGTGCATACCATCTCATAGCCCAGTCAACTTTCCACTGTAATTTACAATTTCCATCATAAATGCTTGTTTCCAAATCTTTTCCGTTATTATCAAAAACAATAGTAGATTTTTCTTTATTTAAATTTTTTACAGGTATTTCTAAAACATGACCTGTATCTGGACAAATAGGAAGAAATGGGCTGTAAGTTTTTTGCCTCTCTTTACCTAATGTAGGAAGAATTATATTCATTATACCATCATAATTCTTTAAAATAACTTGGAGAGAAGAGTTAAAGAAACCTGATTTATAAAGTGATGTTGAACTTTTAAAATTATATTTAAACTTAAAATTGTCTAAAAATTTTTTTAACATTTCATTATTATGCTCACCAAAACTGTTAAATTTTTGAAATGGATCAGGCACATTAGTAAGTGGTTTGTGTAAATTTTTTTCTAATAATTCTTTTTGTGGAACGTTTTCAGGTACTTTCCTAAGACCATCCATGTCATCTGAAAAAGTAATGATTTCTGTTGGTAGATCAGTCAAATGTTTAAGTGCATTTACAATCATTGATGTCCTTGCAACTTCTCCAAAAGTTCCTATATGAGGAAGACCACTAGGACCGTAACCTGTTTGGAGAATTATTTTGCCCTTTTTTTCTATAAAAGATTTTCTTTCACGAAGCATTTTTTTTGCTTCAACAAAAGGCCATGCACTTGTTTTATCAAAATTCTCTTTTTTAACCATGATTAATTCAAATAAAATCTTAAATTAACGCTTTAACTTATTCTTATAGAGTTGAAATTTATTTACCATAAAATAATGTTCTTTCAAAATGCCTAATTATAAAACAGTTTTTTTTACTCTAGGAATTCTGCAAATAATTCTTGGAATTTTCATGTTGATTCCAATAATAGCACAATTCATTTACGAAGAACTAGACTCCTCTTTTTTTGGTGCCTCAATTATTACAATTATTTTTGGAATTTTATTTTTTTTATCTAACATAAATCATGAAAGAAAACTTAATTTACAACAAGCTTTTTTACTTACAGCTTTGTCCTGGCTGAGTATTGCAATTTTTGGCTCTTTACCTTTTGTTTTATCAAATATAAATTTTTCCTTTACTAATGCTTTCTTTGAGAGCATGTCTGGAATAACCACTACCGGCTCTACAATTATTTCTAATCTTGAAAATATGCCAAAGAGCATCTTACTATGGAGAGCAATTCTGCAATGGTTAGGTGGTATTGGAGTAATTGTTATGGCAATTACTTTAATGCCAATTATGAATGTTGGAGGAATGCAACTATTTAAGATTTCTAGTAATGACTCATCAGAAAAAATTTTACCTAAATCAAAAGAGATAGCATTGAGATTAATTTATATTTACTCATTTTTGACTGCTTTATGTGCAATAACATACAATTTTTTTGGCATGAATATTTTTGATAGCTTAACTCACTCAATGACTACGATTGCGACAGGTGGTTTTTCAAATTATAATGATTCAATTGGATACTTTGAAAGTATTTCAATTGAAACTGCCTCAATGATTTTTATTATTTTAGGAAGTCTACCTTTTATAGCCTATATAAAGTTTTTAAATGGAAACAGGTCAATCTTCATTTCAGATATTCAGATAAAAACTTTTTTAAAAATCATTTTATTAAGTGTTATAGTTCTATCATTTTATCTTATTCTTAATGACAATATAAAATTTGATTTAATGTCGATTCTTTTTAATGTAATTTCTATATTAACCGGTACGGGATACGTAAATGCTCAATTCGATAATTGGGGAAGCTTCTCCATAGCAATTTTTCTAATATTAATGTTTATAGGTGGTTGCGCCGGCTCGACGACATGTGGAATTAAAATATTTAGAATTCAAATTTTAAATTTATTTGTAACCAATCAATTAAAAAAAATAATATATCCAAAAGGAATTTTTATAATGAAATATGATCAAAACCCTGTTGATGACAAATTTATTGCTTCAATTATTTCATTTATTTTTATGTATTTGATAATATTTTTTACGCTAACTGCACTTTTGTCCTTAACTGGACTTGATTTTATTACATCAATTTCTGGAGCAGCAACATCAATATCAAATGTTGGGCCTGGGCTCGGTTCAATAATTGGCCCTAATGGAAATTTTTCTAGTCTTCCGGATATTTCGAAATGGATTTTAACTGTTGGAATGATTTTAGGAAGATTGGAGTTATTTGCCATACTTGTGTTATTTTTACCCTCTTTTTGGAGGAACTAATTAATGAAAAAAATAAATATTTTCTTTGAAAGAAAACCCTTAAAAATGATTTGTTTAGGTTTTTCATCAGGACTTCCAATATTGTTAGTTTTTTCAACTCTTTCAGTTTGGTTAGTAAAAGCAGGTATTAGTCGAAGCACGGTAACATTATTTAGCTGGGCAGGATTTGCATATGCATTTAAATATTTATGGTCACCAGTAGTAGATAATTATAAATTACCAATATTTAAAAAATTTGGTCATAGAAGAAGTTGGCTTTTATTAACTCAATTATTCATAATTGCATCTTTAATTTTAACAGCATTTACAGATCCAAAAGAAAGTTTATTTTTTACTGCTTTGTTTATAACAATTTTAGCTTTTTTTAGTGCAACACAAGATATTCTAATTGATGCTTTTAGAATTGAGTCAGCTCCACAATCATTGCAAGGTCCTTTATCATCGATGTATATTGCAGGTTACAGAATTGCAATGCTTGTCGCTGGTGCTGGAAGTTTATGGCTTGCCTCTTTTTTTGGAACTGAGATATACGATCAAAATGTTTGGAAAAAAGTATATCTCATAATGTCTATATTTATGTTAATTGGTGTTTTTGCAACAATGGTTTCTGATGAACCTAAATTGAAAAGAGATTTTAATTATGATAATCATATAAAATTTTTAATCACTATTTTTATTGCAGTAATAGGTTTTATACTTTTATACTCTATAATTGATAACCCTTTTGAAAAAAAAGAAATTTTACTGAGTTTTCTCTTTTCAACAATAAGATTAGTAATCTGTTTTATTTTTTCCTATTTAATAATTTCCTTACTAATCTTCATTAAATTCGCTCCAAAAAATAAGATTTCAAAAAGTTATATGGGTCCAATTTTAAATTTTATTAAAAGGTATGGAAGGTTTGCTTTTTTAATACTTCTTCTAATTTCTCTTTATAGAATTGCCGATATTGTAATGGGGGTAATGGCAAATGTATTTTACTTAGAAAAAGGTTATAAAATTTCTGAAATCGCAACCTATTCAAAATTTTTTGGTGTTTTTGCCACAATACTAGGTGGATTTATTGGTGGTTATTGCTCTTATAAATTTGGTACAATGAAATCTTTATTTTTTGGTGCTTTAATTGCAGCTTCAAGTAATTTATTATTTGCCTGGTTAGCCATATCACCTATTAGTATTGACTTTTTGATTACTGTGATTACAGCTGATAATATATCTAGTGGATTTGCTGGTGCTGCGTTCGTAATTTATTTATCTGGACTAACTTCTATAAAATTTACAGCAACACAATATGCATTGTTTAGTTCCATTATGCTTTTTTTACCAAAACTAATTGCAGGGTATGCTGGTGGATGGGTTGATTATATGGGATATCCTTATTTTTTTTCATTAACAGCTTTTTTAGGTTTACCAGTCCTCTTTTTAATAATTTGGATTAGCAAAGTAGCGCCAGTTAAAAATTAAATGGAAACTAATTTTTTAAATATTCCTGTAAGTAACATTTACACTAAGCCTAATATCAAATCGGAAGTAAGTACCCAAATTTTATATGGAGAAAAATTTAAAATATTAAGCAAAAAAAAAGGTTGGTTTAAGATTAAAACTTATTTTGATAATTATATTGGTTATATTAGGAAACAAAAATTCAAAAGGAATTTTAAACCTCAATTAAAGATTTTTAAATCTAGATCCAGGATTTATATAAAGAAAAAGAATAAATTTTCTCCCTCCAATAGTTTTCTTTATTTTGCTTCAGGCTTATCAACACTGAATAAAGATAGAAAATATTTAGAATTTGAAAAAAATAAGTGGATTAAAAAAAAGGATACCAAAGTTATTAATCACTATGAAAAAAATTATTTAAAAATACTCAAATTATTCTTAAATACTAAATACTTATGGGGTGGTAAAACTTTTGATGGAATTGATTGTTCAGCATTAATTCAAATATATTTTTACTATAATAGAATTTTTTTTCCACGAGACTCAAAAGATCAAATCAAATATTGTAAAAAGAAGAGAAGTAAAAAATTTGAAAAAGGTGATATAATTTTTTGGAAAGGTCATGTTGGTATATGTTTAAGCAAATCAAAATTTATTCACGCTTACGGACCAAAAAAAAAAGTATTGGTAATGTCTACAAATAGAACAATAGAACTAATAGAAAAGACAGCTAATTTAAAAGTTAAAAAAGTAAGTAATATAAAAAAATATTAATTTCTTCCAAAATCAGGTTTGTTTATGTCCTGTTTTAATTTCAAGATTTGAGATCTCACTTTTTTTGTCTGTATCAATTTCTTTATAATTGACTTGCTATTTTTTGAATTAATGTCTTTTTTGAAGGAATTTAAATTTTTAATAAACATATCAATAGCTCTTGAAAGATTAAATTTATTATCAAAAAAAATATCTCGCCACATTATTTCATTCGATGCTGCTATACGTGAAAAGTCTCTCAAACCACCAGCACTGAACTTTATTAAATCATATTTTTGTTTTTTTTCAAAATCTTGAGCAGATTTTACTAAATTATAAGCAACCAAGTGAGGTAGATGACTTGTAATTGAAAAAATTTTATCATGTTTTTCTACATTCATCATGACTGTTTTAGAACCAACTTTTTTCCAAAAAGAGTTCAGAAATTTTAAATTTCTTGTGTTAGTTTTTTTATCTTTAATTAATATACACCATTTATCTTTAAACATATTTTCTTTACCATGCTCTGGTCCACTTACTTCTGATCCTGTTATAGGATGGCTTTGTATCCACTGAATACCGCTTTTCAAATATTTTTTGATAATTTTTGATGACTCAATTTTTGAAGAACCAATATCTGTAATAATTGTTTTTGATGAAATAAATTTATTAATTTTGATTATAAGCTTTTTATACTCACTCATAGGTGTACAAAAAATTATTAGATCCGAATTTACCACACCATCTTTTAATGATTTAACTATTGTTCCAGATAACTTAAGTCCTCTGATCTTTGAAATATTTGATTTAGATTTTTCATAAATAAATATTTTTTTCGCTATTCTTTTTTTAGAAATTCTTCTTACTAAAGATGATCCTAATAACCCACATCCAATAATTAACACTTTTTTCATTTATTAAAAATGCTTTCTACTTCCTTCATAAATTTAAAATTTTCTCTTTTAGATCCAATTGTTAAACGCAGCATATTTTTTATTTTATAGCCATTCTCAGTTGATCTTAAAATAATACCCTTTAATTTTAATTTTTCGTGAAAATATCTAGCTCTTAATTTACATTTCGTAAAGTTTAATAATAAAAAATTAGCAGAAACTTTATTTGAACTAATATGATATTTGTTTAAAAAATTTTTTAATTTCTTTGCATAGAAAATATTGTGTTTTATTGATTTAGTAATGAAGTTACTATCTTTCAGAGCCTCTATCGCTGCTTTTTGTGCAACTTCATTAACATTAAATGGTGGTTTAATAATATTTAATGCATCAATAATTTTCTTTGAGCCATATCCCCATCCAACCCTTAATGATGATAAACCATAAATCTTTGAAAATGTTCTCAGTATAAAAACATTGTATTTATTTTTAAATAAATCTAAACCAGATTTATAATCAGAGTTTTTCATATATTCCGCATAAGCATCATCCACAACCAACAAAATATTTTTTCTTAATTTTTTTCTTAACTCAATTAATTCAAGCTTGGAAAGATAAGTGCCTGTTGGATTGTTTGGATTTGCTAAAAAAACAATCTTAGTTTTTTTTGTTACCTTTTTAATTATTTCTGGAACAGATACCTTAAATTTTATTTCTTTGGCAAAAATAACGTTAGCACCAACTATTCTTGTATATATTCTATACATTAAAAAACTAAATTGTGGAACAATCACTTCATCTTTAGGCTTTAAAAATAATTGACACAACATTTGGATTACTTCATCAGAACCAGCTCCACAAATAATTCTATCTTTATTACACTTAAATTTTCTTGCAATTTGATTTCTTAGTGCTTTTGATTTTCCATCTGGGTATCTAGAAAAATTTAATTTTTTAACAGATATAACTTTCTTGACTCTAGAACTCATACCTAGTGCAGACTCGTTCGCAGAAAGTTTAATAATTTTTCTAAATTTCTTTAAACTAGATTTTCCAGGTCTATAAGCTTCAATATTTGGTTTTTTAAATCTCATGATACTTATCTTTTATAGTATTTACGCTCTTTATAATTAAAATACGAGTTTTTATATAGTTATAAGTGCAAATTTTTTTAAATTTGACATACCAAATAACTTCTTGTACAAAATTTATGCGCTGATTTACCTGAATTGCGAGCGCTTTAAAAAAACCGCTAAAAAAGTTTTTCTCGCATAATTCACTAATCAGCACTTTTATGAATATTAAAGAAAATATTAAAACATTGATAATCGAGAAACCACTAAAATTAGATTGTGGTCAAACTATCAGTAATTTTCCATTAGCCTATGAAACCTTTGGAACTCTTAATAAAAATAAAGACAATGCAATTTTAGTTTGTCATGCTTTAACGGGAGATCAATTTGTTACTGGTATAAATCCAATAACTAATAAAAATGGATGGTGGACATATGCTGTTGGTCCAAATAAGTCTATTGATACAAATAAATATTTTGTTATATGTGCAAATGTACTTGGTGGTTGTATGGGATCTTTTGGACCGAGCCATGAAAATCCTAAAACAAAAAAAATTTATGGGACAGACTTCCCAGTCATTACGATCAATGACATAGTGAATGCTCAAGTAAATTTATTAGACTTTTTTGGCATTGATAAACTTTTTTCAGTTGTGGGTGGATCAATGGGTGGAATGCAAGTTTTACAATTTGTAAGTAATTTTCCCAACAAAGCTAAGACGGCAATACCTATAGCCTGTACATCTAACCATTCTGCTCAAAATATTGCTTTTAACGAACTAGGTAGGCAAGCAATTACAGCTGATCACAATTGGTTAAATGGGAATTATAATTTAAAAAAAACTGTACCTGACAAAGGATTAGCAGTTGCACGAATGGCTGCACATATAACTTACTTATCAAAAAAAGGGCTTCAAGAAAAATTCGGAAGAAAGTTGCAGGAAAGAGATGATCTTAAATTTGGTTTTGATGCTGATTTTCAAATAGAAAGTTACTTAAGATATCAAGGTTCAGTATTTGTAGATAGATTTGATGCAAATAGCTACCTTTATATAACTAGAGCAATGGATTATTTTGATTTAGTAAAACGATTTAATGGTAATTTATCTAATGCCTTTAAAAATACAAAAACTAAATTTTTTGTTATATCTTTTACTTCCGATTGGCTTTATCCAACCCAAGAAAATAAAGAAATTGTTATTGCTTTAAACGCAATTAATGCAAATGTAGGTTTTGTGGAAATAGAATCCGATAAAGGTCATGATTCTTTTTTACTAGATGTCCCAGACTTTTTAAAAGCTGTTAAGAATTTTTTAGATAAATCTTTCGTAGAAAAATTATAATGAAAACTGAATATAAAATCATTGCTGATATTATTGAAAGAAATTCAAGTATATTAGATGTGGGATGTGATGATGGAAGCTTAATGGAATTTTTAAAAGCTAATAAAAGTAACAAAATTAGGGGTATCGAAATTTCTAAAGAAAAAGTTCAAACTTGTATAGCTAAAGGATTAACTGTAATTGAAGGAAATGCAGAATTTGATTTAAAACAATTTCCAAATGACTCATTTGATTATGTTATTCTTGGACAAACTTTACAAGCTTTTATAAATCCAGAATTAGTTATTAAAGAGCTTTTAAGAGTTGGTAAAAAAGCTATTATAACTATTCCTAATTTTGGACATTGGAAAGTTAGGCTAGATTTGTTAATAAAAGGTACAATGCCAATAACAAATTCATTACCACACAATTGGTACAATACTCCAAATATTCATATGTGCACAATTAAAGATTTTGTAAAATTTTCTGAAATAATTGGCTTCAAGATTTTTAAATCTTTAGCTTTAAAAAATAATAATATATCTAATATAAATAACTCAAATTTATTCTTTAAAAATTTATTTGGTGAACTTGGAATATTTTTAATTGAGAAATAAATGAAAATTGAAATTATAAAATGTCTGCAAGATAATTTCAGTTACCTAATAATTGATGAAAAAACACAGATAGCATGTGTTGTTGATCCTAGTGAGGCAAAACCTATCATTAATTTTTTGAACAATAAAAAAATAAATCTAAAATATATTCTTAATACTCATCATCATTACGATCATGTTGGGGGAAATAGTGAATTAAAAAAGAAATATAATTCTTATGTTATAGGCTTTAAAGGAGATAGAGATCGTATCCCAGAAATCGATATTCTATTGGAAGATAATCAAATATGGAAAAAGGATAACTTTGAGGCAAAAATTTATCACATTCCCGGTCACACAACAGGACATATAGCTTTTCATTTTTTTAAAGAAAAAAAAATTTTTACTGGTGATACTTTATTTTCTCTTGGATGTGGAAGATTATTTGAAGGCACATATGAACAAATGTTTAACTCACTTAAAAAAATTAAGCAACTCCCTAAAGATACAGAAATTTATTGTGGTCACGAGTACACATTACAAAATTCAAATTTTTGTATAACTAACGATCCTGAAAATTTAAAACTCAAAAAAAAAATTGCAAAAATTAAAAATAATCTTGAAAAAGATTTACCCACTATTCCGACTATTTTAGAAGATGAGCTTGAATGTAATATATTTCTAAAAGCAAATGATCTGAAAACTTTTTCAAAACTAAGGGATTTAAAGGATAATTTCTAACTTATATAGCTTGACTATGGTTTAGCTGAGATTATATTGCGATAATTAAAATTACATATTCTTTATGTCTTACGCAGTAATACAAACAGGTGGAAAACAGTATAAAGTTAGATCAGGTGAAATTCTGAAAATTGAAAAATTACCAGATTCTAAATCTGATACTAAAGTAGAATTTAAAGAAATTCTTGCTTATGGTGATGAAAAAGTAATTGAGATTGGAGCTCCAACAGTAGAAGGTGCTAAAGTTGAGGCTAATATACTTAAGAATAGTAAAAACAGGACTATTTTAATTTTTAAAAAAAGAAGAAGACAAAATTCAAGACGAAAAAATGGACACAGACAACAATATTCAATGATTAAAATAAACAAAATTTTTTCAAAAGATGGTAAAGTATTATCAGAAGCTGAAAAAGTTTCTAAAACTTCAAAGAAAGAAGTTGCGGAAAAGAAAACAAGTAAGTAACTAGGAAAAAGTTATGGCAACAAAAAAAGCAGGTGGATCATCAAGAAACGGACGAGATAGCGCTGGGCGAAGACTTGGAGTTAAAAAATATGGTGGTGAAACTGTAATTCCTGGAAATATAATTGTTAGACAAAGGGGAACGAAGATATTTCCTGGTGAAAACGTTGGAATGGGCAAAGATCATTCAATATTTTCAGTTATAAAAGGCAAAGTAGTTTTTAAGAAAACAAAATCAGATAGAACTTTTGTTTCAGTAAAACCCAATTAATAGTACAACTAAAAATAGCGTTGTATTATGAAATTCTTAGATCAAGTAAAAATCTATATCAAAGCAGGAAACGGTGGTGATGGTTCTCCAAGTTTTAGAAGAGAAAAATTTATTGAGTTTGGAGGACCTGATGGTGGAGATGGTGGAAAAGGTGGTTCAGTTATTTTAAGAGCTGAACAAAACTTAAATACTTTAATAGACTATAGATATCAACAACATCATAAAGCACAAAGAGGAGAAAATGGTTCAGGTCAAAATCGTACTGGAAAAGGTGGTGAAGATTTAATTCTCAAAGTTCCTTTGGGAACACAAGTATTTGAGGAAGATGATAAAACTTTAATATATGATTTCACTAAAATTGGTGAAGAGTTTATAGCAGCTAATGGTGGTAAAGGAGGATTAGGAAACACAAGATTTAAAAGTTCAACTAATAGAGCTCCAAGAAAGTATACTAAAGGCGCAGCAGGTGAAGAGTTTGTAATTTGGCTTCAGTTGAAAACAATTGCTGATATTGGAATAATTGGATTACCTAATGCTGGTAAATCTAGTTTATTAGCAGCAGTAACAAATGCAAATCCAAAAATCGCAAATTATCAATTCACTACTTTAAATCCAAATTTGGGAGTGGCAACTTACGACGATAAAGAAATCACTCTAGCTGATATACCTGGCTTAATTGAAGGAGCTCATAAAGGTACGGGGCTAGGCACACAATTTTTAAAACATATAGAGAGATGTAAATCACTTTTACATCTGATAGATATAACTAATGAAAATTTAATAGAATCTTATAACCAAGTCAAAAAAGAATTAAAAAATTATAGCTCTGAACTTACTAAGAAAAAAGAGTTAATTGTTTTAAATAAAATAGATTTAGTAGATGAGGATATTGTAAAAAAAAAGATAAAAGATTTTTCTAAAAATAGTAAAAGTGAAGTATTAACACTATCAACATTAAAGAAAAATTCCGTATCAAAAATTAAATCTAAATTAATTTCATATGCATCTTAAAAATTCAAAAATTATTGTCATCAAAATTGGGTCATCTCTGATAGTAGACAATAATAGAAAAATTAGGAGTAAATGGTTATCAAGCTTTGCAAAAGATATTAAAAAACTTAGATCAAACAATAAAAAAATAGTGATAGTCAGCTCTGGAGCAATAGCTCTTGGATGTAAAAAAATGAATTATAATAAAGCAAATCTAAAACTAGATAAAAGTCAAGCCATAGCCTCTATAGGTCAAATTGAACTAATGAATTTATTTTCACAAACATTCTCTAAATACAAAATTAACATATCACAAATTCTTTTAACATTAGACGATACTGAAGAGAGAAGAAGATCAATAAATGCAAGAAGAACTTTTGAAAACTTATTTCGACTTGATTATGTTCCAGTAGTTAATGAAAATGATACTATTGCAACTTCAGAAATAAAATATGGTGATAATGACAGACTTGCATCTCGTGTAGCTCAAATTACTGGTGCAGATACATTAATTCTATTATCAGATGTAGATGGTCTTTTTACAAAAAATCCAAAAAAATTTAAAGATGCAAAACTAATCAAAAAAATTTCTAACTTAAATAAAGATACTAGGAATGTTAATATAAAGGGTACTACAGAATTTGGTCGTGGGGGTATGGATACAAAAATCGAAGCAGCAAAAATAAGTAATTTAGCAGGATGTAATATGATAATTGCAAATGGATTACATTTAAATCCGATAGATCAAATTGAAAAAAAAAATAATTGTACATGGTTTATTTCATCAATACCGAAATTAGATGCTAGAAAAAAATGGATTATCAGTTCCATTTCTCCAAAAGGGGAACTAGTCATTGACGATGGAGCCAAAAAAGCTCTTACAAATGGAAAAAGTCTACTTGCTGCTGGTATCAAAAAAGTATCAGGAAATTTTAAAAAAGGAGATCATATTAAAATTTTAGATAATAAGAGAAAAGAATTTGCAAGGGGTTTAAGTTCTTTTTCCTCTAATGAAATAAGTAAAATTTTAGGATGTCACTCTAGTGAAATAAAAAAAATACTTGGCTATGTTTCAAAATCTGAAATTGTTCATAAAGATGATATGGTAAAAGTTTAATGAAAAAAGAATTAATTAATATTGGATATAAATCTAAAAGAGCTATCACGTCTGAACTTAATTCCAAGAAAAAGAATAAGGTTTTGAAAGATTACTGTGATTTATTAAAAAAAAGTAAAAAATTAATTATTGATCAAAATAAAAAAGATATTTTTGATGCACAAAAAAAAAATCTTAAAAAAAATCTTATTGATCGTCTAATTTTAAATGAAAAAAAGATTTCAAATATGATCAGTTCTATAAAATCAATAATAAAACTTAAAGATCCAACAAATATTATCTTAGAAAAATGGAAAAGGCCTAATGGTTTAAATATTTCAAAGATTTCTATTCCTATAGGAGTTATTGGTGTTATCTATGAAAGTAGACCTAACGTAACTTCTGATGTTGCATCTTTATGCTTTAAATCTGGGAATGCTGTAATTTTAAAGGGTGGAAAAGAAGCTTACAATTCAAATAAAATTTTATCAAAATTATTCAGATCTTCATTGAAAAAAAATAATATTGATGAAAACTTTGTTCAATTTATTAATAACAAAAATAGAAAAGTTGTTGATTTTTTATTAACAAAAATGAGTAAATATGTTGATGTAATTATTCCAAGGGGAGGTAAACAATTAGTAAAAAAAGTTCAAACTTTATCTAATTTACCAATAATTGGTCACTTAGAGGGAATTTGTCATACTTTTGTTGATAAAGATGCAAATCTTAAGATTGCAAAGAAAATTGTTTATAATGCAAAACTAAGGAACACTGCGATCTGTGGGGCAACTGAAACAATTTTGATACATCAAAAAATTTTAAAAAAATCATGTAATTATATATTAGAAAATTTAGAAAAAAATAAATGTAAAATAATTGGAGATAATAAAATTCGAAAATTTTATAAAGGAAAAATATTTAAAGCTACTTATAAAGACTGGTCTAAAGAATATTTATCACCTACCGTATCTGTAAAATCAGTAAGTGATCTAAATGAAGCTATTAAACATATTAATAGATATGGTACGATGCATACAGATTCTATTATTACAAAAAACAAAATGACTGCAAAAAAATTTTTATCAAGAATTAAAAGTTCTATAGCAATGCACAACACATCAACTCAATTTGCTGATGGTGGTGAGTTTGGTTTTGGAGGAGAGGTTGGAATTTCAACTAATACACTTCCTCCGAGAGGTCCTGTTGGTTTAAATCAATTAGTCTCATATAAATATCAAGTTACAAGTAATGGCAAAATTAGAAAGTAATTTAAATTCAAAAAATAGAATTGGCATACTTGGTGGATCTTTTGATCCAGCACATAAAGGTCATCTAGCAATATCTAAAGAGGCTATTAAAAAATTTAAATTAAAGAAAATTATATGGGCAATAACAATTAAAAATCCCCTTAAGAAAAAAAGTGGGACAAGTATTTCTGATAGAATCAGAGAATGTAAAAAAATTGTTAAATCAAATAATTTAATAAAAATTAGATTTTATGAAAAAACTATTAAATCTAACAAAACGATAGATTTAATTAATTTTCTCAAAAAAAACACCAAATCTGAGATTTTTTTTTTAATGGGTGCTGATAATCTTATAAACTTTCACAAATGGCACAAATGGAAATTAATCGTAAAAAACTGTAATATTATAGTTTTTGATCGTCACGGATATAAAAAAAAATCTTTAAATTCAATATCATTTAAAAGATTAAAAGGTGAAAATTTGAAATTTATTGAGTTTAATAAGGTCAATATTTCTTCTTCTCAATTAAGGAAAATTTGATAGTGTCAATAATATTTAATGGATAAAATTTCAGATTTAAAACAAATCGTTATTAAAACCTTAGACATTAATAAAGCTCAAGATATTGTAAGCATTGATTTACGTGATAAAAGTTCAATGGCGGATTTTATGATTGTGGCAAGTGGGACTTCATCAAGGCACTTACAATCTTTATCAGAGCAAGTTTTAGAACAATTGAAAAATAATGGTGTTCTAAATTCTAGGATAGAAGGAAAAGATAGCACTGAATGGAAATTGGTAGATGGCATAGATTTAATTGTTCATATTTTCCACCCGGAAAAAAGAAAATTTTATGAATTAGAAAAAATGTGGTCTGAGTTGATACCAAAAGAAAAAATAATAATATGAAAAAAAACCTTTTAAAAATTATTCTCATTTACCTTTTTTTTTTAAATAATTTATCTAATTCTTTTGAAAGTGACATTTATAAAAAAATTGACTTGTTTGGTGAGGTTCTTGAAAAAATAAACGAAGAATATGTTGATGAAGTGAATCCATCCGAAAGCATGGACTCAGCAATAGATGGATTGTTACAATCCTTGGATCCTTATTCTGCATACATGTCACCTGAGACTTTTGATGAAATGCAAACTGAAACTAGTGGAAAATTTGGTGGGTTAGGAATTGAAGTAAGCATGGAGTCAGGTGTAGTAAAAGTTATTTCGCCTATTGATGATACACCGGCATCAAAAGCAGGGATTAAAGCTGGAGATTACATTATAAAAATTGATAATATACAAGTTCAAGGAAAGAGCTTAACTGAAGCTGTCGATTTGATGAGAGGAGCGGTAGGCTCACCTATCGAATTAACAGTTAGAAGAAGAGGTGAAAAAAAAGCACTTACATTCAATATTATTAGAGAAATTATTCAAGTTCAATCTGTTAAAGCTGATGTATTAGAAAAAAATATTGGATATATTAGATTAACTTCATTTAACGAAAATAGTAGTAAACAAATACAAAAAAAAATTAATGAATTTGAAAAAAACAAAGAAGTAAAATCGTATATTCTAGATTTAAGAAATAACCCAGGTGGTCTTCTCTCTCAAGCTATAAAAATTTCAGATTTTTTTCTTAATGATGGAGAAATTGTATCAACAAAAAGCAGGAAAATATCTGAAAATAGAAAGTGGTTTGCAAATAAAGGTGACATAACTAATGGAAAAACAATAATCGTCCTAATTAATTATGGTTCAGCTTCAGCCTCTGAAATAGTAGCTGGTGCTTTAAAAGATCACAAAAGAGCAATTATAGTAGGTGAAAAAAGTTATGGAAAAGGGTCTGTACAATCAATAATCCCACTTAAAAATAAAGGTGCTATTAGATTGACAGTTGCTAAATACTATTTACCTTCAGGAAAATCTATTTCTGAGGTAGGAGTTTTACCAGATATTGAAATAGATGAAGAGACAGATGATTTTAGAATAAAAACTGAGACAGATAATCAATTAAACTATGCAATTAAATTACTTAATGGATGAAAAATTAAGAAATTTACCTCTTCGAAACGGTGTTGGTATTGTTGTATTGAACCCACAAAATAAGGTTTTTGTAGCGAAAAGAATCGATAACCCAAAGGATTTTTGGCAAATGCCTCAAGGGGGAATTGATAACGGAGAAAATCCTATAGATGCAGCTTATAGAGAACTGGAAGAAGAAACAGGAATGAAAAATTTAGAGTTTATCAAAGAAATTGAAGGCACAACAATATATGAACTTCCTAATCATTTATTAGGAATAATTTGGAAAGGTAAATATAAAGGTCAAAGACAAAAATGGTTTTTAATGAGATATTTAGGCAAAGACAAAGACATAAATATCAAAACTGATAACCCTGAATTTTTAGATTGGAAATGGATAGATTTAAATGAAATTACTGAAGTTGTAGTAGACTTCAAACTTCATGTATACAAAGAGCTCAAAGAAAAAATTAAACAAATAATTAATTAAGAGTCTTTAAAACTTCAATTTTTTGATCTGCTAAATATTTAGATTGATCACTTATTTCTGGTTTATTTGATTCTTCCTCTGCGATTTTAATCAAATCTTGAAGCTTACTTTTTTCTATTTCTTTCAAGTTAAAAATCGAGCTAGTTAACACAGATAAATTATTACTTTTAAATTCAACTATACCATCTTCAACATAAAATTTATCTTCTCCTGATTTTGAAAAAATAGTTATTATCCCTGGTTTTAAGAATGAAATTATAGAGATATGATCTTTTAGTATACCCATTTCTCCCTCAAAAGCTGGCACAATTACTTCTGTAACATCATCTTTTGATAGAAAAGATTTTTCTGGGTTTACTATTTCGATCTTAAATTCTTCACTCATTATGCAGCTGCATCTTTTGACATCTTTTCTGCCTTTTCTATAGCTTCCTCAATGGTACCAACCATATAAAAAGCAGCTTCGGGTAAATGATCATACTCACCTTTACAAATAGCATCAAAACCTTTTATGGTTGACTCTAAATCAACAAGTTTTCCTGGAGAACCAGTAAAAACTTCTGCAACGAAAAAAGGTTGGGATAAAAATCTTTGAATTTTTCTAGCTCTTGCAACTACTAATTTATCCTCTTCTGATAACTCATCCATACCTAAAATAGCAATAATATCTTGAAGAGATTTATATGTTTGTAATATTTTCTGAACCTCACGCGCCACTCTATAATGTTCATCTCCAACTATTCTTGGATCAAGAATTCTTGAAGTTGAATCTAACGGATCAACTGCAGGGTAAATACCAATTTCAGCAATTTGTCTTGAAAGTACTGTAGTAGCATCCAAATGAGCAAATGAAGTTGCTGGTGCGGGGTCAGTTAAATCATCAGCAGGCACATAGATTGCTTGAACAGATGTAATTGAGCCCTTATTGGTGGTTGTAATTCTTTCTTGTAAATTTCCCATATCAGTAGCTAATGTTGGTTGATATCCAACAGCTGATGGTATTCTTCCTAATAAAGCTGAAACCTCAGATCCCGCTTGAGTAAATCTAAATATGTTATCTACGAAAAAGAGTACATCTTGGCCTTCTTGATCTCTAAAATATTCAGCAACAGTTAAACCTGTAAGTGCAACTCTTGCTCTTGCTCCAGGGGGTTCGTTCATTTGTCCATAAACTAACGCTGCTTTAGATCCAGGTCCTTCAGGCTTAATTACACCTGACTCTATCATTTCATGATAAAGGTCATTCCCTTCCCTTGTTCGCTCACCTACTCCAGCAAAGACAGAAAATCCACCATGTGCTTTTGCAACATTGTTTATTAATTCCATAATTAAAACTGTTTTTCCAACACCTGCTCCACCAAACAAACCAATTTTTCCACCTTTTGCATACGGTGCAAGTAAATCAATTACTTTAATACCAGTTACTAAAATTTCTGTTTCAGTAGACTGATCATTAAATTCTGGTGCAGGTCTATGAATTGGCCAACTTTCTTTTGTTTTAACTTCGCCTCTTTCATCAATGGGCTCACCAACTACATTTATAATTCTTCCTAAGGTTTCTGGACCAACTGGTACTTTAATAGGAGCTTTTGTGTTTACTACTACATCGCCCCTTTTTAATCCTTCAGTAGCATCCATTGCAATAGTTCTAGCAGTCGACTCTCCCAGATGTTGTGCAACTTCTAAAACTAACCTGTTATCTCCATTTTTACATTCTAAGGCTGTTAAGATTTCTGGTAATTCACCCTCAAACTTTACATCTACTACTGCTCCAATAACTTGTGTAATTATTCCTTTGCTCACAATCTATAAACTTTCTGCTCCTGATATAATTTCAATTAATTCTTTGGTAATTGCTGCTTGACGACTTCTATTATACTCAATAGTAAGTTTGTCAACCATTTCACCTGCGTTTCTGGTAGCATTATCCATCGCACTCATTCTTGCGCCTTGTTCGCTAGCTGAATTCTCTAACATTGCTTTAAATATTTGTGTTGAAATATTTTTGGGTAATAAATTGTTTAAAATTTCGTCCTCATCTGGTTCAAATTCATATATTTCATCTGATTTATTTTCATCGTCAACAGTATTTAATGGAATGATCTGTTGAGCTTGTGGTATTTGAGTAATTACATTTTTAAATTGGTTATAAAAAATTGTACAAATATCAAATTCTTCTTTTTCAAATTTTTCAATAATTATTTTTCCAACTTTATCAGCATCGAAATAATTTGCATTTTTTGAATTCTTAAAAGATATATTTTCAATAATTTTGTCACCAAAAGCTCTTTTTAATTGATCATTTCCCTTAGAACCCACAGTAATGATTTTCAATTCTTTTCCCACTCGTACTAACTTAGCAAAATGACTTTTGGCTTTTTTAATTATATTTGCATTAAAACCACCACATAACCCTCTATCAGATGTCATAACAACACATAGATGAATTTGTTCTTTACCAGAACCAGATAATAATTTCGGTGCATTGTCTTTGTCTGATATTCCATTTGATAAATTTAAAATTACATTATTCATTTTTTGAGAGTATGGTCTTCCTTTTTCTGCACTTTCTTGAGCTCTTTTAAGTTTAGCTGCGGCAACCATTTTCATAGCTTTAGTAATTTTTTGTGTTGATTTTACACTTGTAATCCTTTTTTTTAGATCGTCTAAACTAGCCATAAATTTAAGATTTAAAGTTTTTCTTTAAATTCGTAATCACCTCAATTAAACTTTTTTCTGAATTCTCCTCAAGTTTACCTGAACTTAAAATTGAGTCTATTATCTCAGGTTTGTCTGACTTACATCTTTCAGTAATTTTGTTTTCAAAATCTGCAATATCTTTTAAATCAATATCATCAAGATAACCCTTAACACCACAAAATACAGAGATTACCTGTTCTGCAACTGTCATCGGAGTATATTGTTTTTGCTTTAAAAGCTCCGTTAATTTAGACCCTCTATTTAAGAGTTGTTGTGTTGAAGCATCTAAGTCAGATCCAAACTGAGCAAATGCTGCCATTTCTCTGTATTGTGCTAATTCAAGTTTCATTGAGCCTGACACTTTTTTCATTGCCTTAGTTTGGGCAGCAGAACCAACTCTTGAAACAGATAATCCTACGTTGATTGCAGGTCTAATACCTTGATTAAACAGCTCTGTTTCCAAAAAAATTTGACCATCAGTAATAGATATTACATTTGTTGGTATGTAGGCGGAAACATCTCCTCCTTGCGTTTCGATAATTGGTAATGCAGTTAAAGAACCTCCACCATGTTCGTCACTTAATTTCGCAGCTCTTTCAAGTAATCTGCTATGAAGATAAAACACGTCTCCTGGATACGCCTCTCTACCTGGAGGTCTTCTTAATATTAATGACATTTGTCTATAAGCTACCGCTTGTTTTGATAAATCATCATAAATTATCAACGCATGCATTCCATTGTCTCTAAAATATTCACCCATAGCACAACCTGTGTATGGAGCTAAAAATTGTAGAGGTGCTGAGTCTGAGGCTGTAGCAGCAACAATAGTTGTATATTCCATCGCTCCAGCTTCTTCCAAAGTTTTTTGAATTTGCCTAACAGTAGATCTTTTTTGTCCGACAGCAACATAAATACAATAAAGTTTTTGTTTTTCATCTCCAGATTCATTAATTTTTTTTTGGTTTATAATTGCATCAATTGCGACTGCTGTTTTTCCAGTTTGTCTGTCTCCAATAATTAATTCTCTTTGACCTCTTCCAATAGGAACTAGACTGTCGATAGATTTTAATCCTGTTTGCATTGGCTCACTTACCGATTGTCTTGGAATAATTCCAGGTGCTTTAACTTCTACTCTGCTTTTTTTAACACCTTTATTTAAAGCTCCTTTACCATCGATTGGATTGCCCAATCCATCAACAACTCTACCTAACAATTCTTTACCAACTGGAGTATCTACGATACTTCCTGTTCTTTTAACAACATCTCCTTCTTTAATGTTTCTATCGTCTCCAAAAATTACAACTCCAACATTTTCACTCTCTAGATTTAAAGCCATTCCTTTTGAACCATCAGAAAATTTAACCATTTCTCCAGCCTGAACATTGTCTAAACCATAAATCCTAGCTATACCATCTCCGACTGACAAAACCTGTCCAACTTCAGATATTTCTGCTTTTTCACCAAAATTTTTAATTTGTTCTTTTAAGATTTTTGTAACTTCAGAAGGATTAATTTCCATATTATGCCTCTATCATTCTTGTTTCTATTTGTTGTAACTTTTTCTTAATAGAGGTATCAATCATCGTACTTCCAACTTGTACAACTAAACCTCCGATTAAACTTTTATCATAATTATAATTTAATTTAATTTTTGATTTGAAATTATTTGATAGTTCCTCTGTGATTTTATTTATTTCCTCTTGAGTTAACTCTTTTGCTGATTTTATCTCGGCTTTTAACTCACCTCTTTTTTCTGAACAAATTTCTTTGAAGTTTTTAAGAATTTGTTCAACATAAAAAAATCTTCTTTTAGTTATAAGGAAACTTATAAAATTTTTAAATAATTTTTCTAATTTAAAACTTTCTGATATCTTGTTTATAGTTTTAAGTAAATCATCACGACTTAGTGTGGGATCTTTTACAAAATTTTTAAAATCCTCATTATTTGATATTAAATTCAAAATACTTGTTGAATTTTTCTCAACTTGAGTA
>CACJWU010000010.1 GCA_902597215.1 uncultured Pelagibacteraceae bacterium
CCACCCGCATTGGTATCTGCAAAAAATGGCTGAATATTTCTTAAAGTATTTTCCCCGGTAGTACTGTATCTATTATGACCTATAGCATAATTACCTTTTAATTTATTTAAGACCTTTTCTTTGTTAAAATTATCTCCTACTAGTCCAAATCTTTTTTCTGAATAATATTTTTTTCCATCAAATGTGACAATTCCACACCCTTCTTGTCCTCTGTGTTGTAAAGCGTGTAACCCTAATGCAGTTAAGGCAGATGCATCCTTTGTATTGCTTATACCAAAAACTCCACACTCTTCTCTTAATTTAGGATCAAATCTTTTCAATTTTTTCTTTAGATTCTTGATATTTTTTTTCATCTGGAAATTCTTTTATTAAGTAATTACTACCTTTTTTCAAGTAAGGAAAGATGAATGATTTCTCAGTATTTAAAGGCCATTTATCTTGATTATACACAATATGCACACCTGAAAAAATGCATACAGCAATTAAATATGATCTAATAAATCCAAAAAAGAATCCAAAAATTTTATCTAAGCTACCTAGTCCAGTATATCTGACCGCTTTGCCAATACCTTTATTTATAAGCAAAACTAAAAAAATGACTATCATGAATATAAAAATTCCCAAGCAAATATCTAAGATATATTCATTATCGATTAAATCTTTTACAAAAGGTTTTGCTCTTGGAAAAATTATCAAGGTTAATATGTAAGCCAGTAACCATTTTGCCATTGCCAAAATGCTTAAAATAAAACCTTTGTTGTAACATTTGATTAAAGATAAGATTGTAATAATAATATATATGATATCAATTATAGAGGATGAATTATAAAATTCACTTAAAATTTCCATATTTTTTTTAGTTTTTAAATGGTTTAATTAAAAGTATTAATGATGGCATCAGAGTAAGTACTGAAATCATAGCCAGTAACATTGCTATTCCTGTAAAAATACCAAAATAAATTGTTGGGATAAACTTTGATAAAACTAATATTGAAAAACCAAAAACTATAGTTATTGATGTATTTAAGATTGCTCTACCAACAGTAGAATGACAAATTTTGATTGTCTGATTATAATCTTTTATATTTTTAAATTCTTCTTTGAACCTATAAATATAATGTATACTATTATCTACTGCAATTCCAATGGTGATCGCTGCAATAGTAATTGTCATCATGTCTAATGGAATTCCAAGTATCCCAATTATTCCTAAAATAAAAAAAGCAGCTATAAAATTTGGAACAACACCAATTAACGACAATTTAATATTTTTAAAAAGTATTAAAAACATTATAAAAATTCCAATCATTACCAATCCTAAAGTCAAAATTTGAGATTTAAATAAACTTTGAAGCAAATTATTAAATAAAATTAAAACACCAGCGAGTTTAAATTCTTCTTTGTTTAAATTTAATTTGTTTTCAAGATCATATTCTATTTTTTTGATCAAATCATCTCTTCTCAAATTTTCCTTAGAATCAATTATTCTTACATTAATTCTGGCCTCGTTATTATCAATTGATATATATGGATCAACTATTTCTGATTTAATATTATCAGGTATCTTAGAATAAAGAACTCCCATTTCTAATGTTCCAAGAGGTTTATTATTATTAAGTAAAGTTGCTACGTCAATTATAGATGAAAAGGAAATAACTTTTCCAATTTCAGGCAAACTATCTAGATAATTATGAACTAATGAAATTTTATCTATTTTATCTTTAGTAAACCAGTATTTTTTATCATCTGCATCATCCTCCCCCCAGTCTTCAAAATCATCTTCATCATTTATTACAGTTTCTTTTTTTTTTGGAAAATTCAAAATAATTTCCAAAGGTGTTGTTCCACCTAATTTATCATCAATTAGCTTCATTCCTTTATAGATTTCAGTTTTTTTATTAAAATAATTTATAAAACTATTTTCTACTTCAAGTCGACTTATGCCTATCAAACTTATAACAATTATTAATCCAGTAAAAATAAAAATTATTTTTTGATTGTTAATTGAAATTTTTGAAAAAAAATTGGTTATTTTTGAATCTTTATATTCTTTCAATAAAATATTTTCTTTTGGAACTAAAGATATTAATGACGGCAGTAATGTGAATGTTATTATAAAAGAAACAATCAAACCCATTGTCATCATCCAGCCAAAATCTATAATTGGTTTAATTTCACTAAAAATTAAAGATAAAAAAGCTATTACAGTAGTAAGAACTGTATATAAAATTGGCCAGAGCATTTTTTTTGTAGTTAAAAGAATTAAATCAAAAATATCTTTGGCGGGAAAATTATCTCTCAGTTGTAAAAATCTTGTACTCATGTGGATATTCATAGCCATTGTTAAGATCAACATTAGAGCTATAAAATTTGAGGAAATTACTGTTACTTTCCAACCAAGCAAACCTAATAGGCCAGTCATAATTATTACAGAAAAAAAACAACTACTAATTGGTACTAAAATCCAAATTAATTTTCTAAAAACATACCATAAAGTTAAAATAATAAATAAAAAAACCCCCAACCCAAAAACGATTATATCACTTTTAATAAAAGTCATCATATCATCTGCAATCATCGGTATTCCACCCAAATGTATTTTACCTATGTCCTCATAACTTTTGATTACTTCTCTTATTTGAAGAATGTTTTTATGATTTTGTTTTTTTATTTGTTCTTTATAATTTTCTAATTCTTTTTTGGATTTATTTTCTATATTTTTAGGTAATTTGTTTTTTTTTAAATAAACAATAATTCCACTAGTTTTTCCATCCTCACTGATTACAAAATTTCTGAATACTGGACTGCTAATTATTTCTTTAAAACCTCGTTCTTTATCAACATTCTCATCTTTGAGTGTTTTAAAATTTTTTAATCTTTCTTGAAGTGGTGCTTCTGAATTATCCAACAATGGAATATCCAATAAAGTTATAACATTATGAACCCAATCTAAACTTTGAATTTTATATTTAAGACTTAAAAGATTATTAATAGAATTATTTGTAACCATACCTTCATTCGGGGTATATGTTAAAATAAGGAATTCTTTAGAACCGTATCTTTCCGAAATTTCTTGAAGATATTTAAGGTCAGGATCTCCCTCAATTAGCAACGTTTCTGATGAGGCATCTAATCTAAAATCTTTCGTAAAATATCCAAAACTAAATAATATTATTATCAAAATTGTTAAAATTGACTTTGGATTTCTTAAAATTATATTTTGATAAAACTGGGCTATCATAAACCCTCTTATATTTGAATTTAGTTAATTTGAGTATCTTTAAATTTAGTAAACATTGCCTCAAATTCAAGGAATACATTTCCTGTTGGACCATGTCTTTGTTTACCAATTATTAACTCTGCCATATTAGAAACTTCATTCATTTTTGCTTGCCACTCTGCATGTTCCACAGTTGCAGGTTTTGGTTCCTTATTTTCTAAATAATATGACTCTCTGTAAACAAACATAACCACGTCAGCATCTTGTTCAATTGAGCCAGATTCTCTTAAATCAGATAGTTGTGGTTTTTTATTATCTCTTTGTTCTACTTGTCTAGATAGTTGTGAAAGGGCAACAACTGGCACAGATAATTCTTTTGCAATTGCTTTTAAACCTTGAGTAATTTCAGAAACTTCTTGAACACGTCCATCCTTGTAGTTTGAAGTTCCTCTCATTAATTGAATATAATCGACAATTATCATGTCAAGTCCTTCGACTCTTTTAATTCTTCTTGCTCTATTACTCATTGCCGCAATTGTAATTGCCGGTGTTTCATCTATAAACAATGGAAGTTCTGCTATATCTTTCGATGTTTCAATAAATTTATCAAATTGTTCGTCTGAGATTTTTCCCCTTCTGATATCATTAGATTTTATTCTAGATTGTTCTGCTAAAATTCTAGTAGACAATTGTTCTGATGACATTTCTAATGAAAAAAAAGCTACAGATGACTTCCTTCCACTTTCTTGTAATTTCTTTGCAGCATTAAAAGCAATATTGGTAGCTAATGCAGTCTTACCCATTCCAGGTCTTCCAGCAATAATTATTAAATCAGATTTGTGAAGGCCACCAAGTCTATCATCTAAATCTCTAAGTCCAGTTGGAACTCCTACAATTCCCTCCTCATTTTTATAAGCTGCTGATGCCATATCTATGGTTTCTTTTAAAGCTTTATCAAATTTGATAAATGAGGAACTAAAAGAACCTCTCTCAGCTAATTTAAATAATTCCTTTTCAGAACTTTCAATTATTGTTTGTCCATTTGTGTTTAGATCACTTAATTTAGCATTATCTATTGTTTTTTCAGATATCTTAATTAATTGTCTGCGTACAAACATATCATATATTATTTTTGAGTACTCTATCGCTTGTCTTAAGGATGTAGAAAATTTTGTTATTTTGACAAGATATTCTGGAACATTTAAATCATCTTCTTCATCTTTAAAATAATTCTTAAGTGTAATTGGATTAGCAAGTAAACCTTTATAAATTAAACTTTCAATTGCTCCATAAATTTTTTGATGCATGGGATCATAAAAGTTTTCACTAGAAACCAAAACACCTATTTCGTCAAAAATTTCATTAGAAACAAGTATGGAACCAATAACAGCTTGTTCAGCTTCAATATTGTTAGGTAATTCTTTGAATTTTTCAGTAACAATGCTTAAATTATTTTCCACTTAATAAATTTATCTAAAAAAAAAATAAAAAAAATTCAAAAAAATGGTTGGGGAAAAAAATGTATAATTATTGAATATTTTCAGATGTCTCTACATTTATTGTAAATTCTGCATCAACTTCAGAGTGTAGAAAAATTTTTACTTTAAATTTGCCTAATGCTTTTATTTCTTGGACTGGTTGAATCATTGAAGGTTTAATATCTATTTTCTCTAATTCTAGAATTAGTTTTGAAATTTCTGTAGGTTTTACAGAACCATATAGCTCATTATTTTCAGTGCTTAACTTTTTGATTAAGAATTCTTTTTTGTTTATTTTTTCTGCAACTTTTTTTGCTTCTTGCTTTTTCTCATTATCTTTTTTTGAAAGATCTAATTTAATTTTTTCTACTTGAGAGATATTTTCTTTTGAGGCATAAAGAGCTTTTTTATTAGCTATAAGAAAGTTTCGTGCAAAACCTCTTTTAACATCAATTATTTGACCTATAGAACCAATCTTTTTTATGTTTTCTAATAAAATTACTCTCATATATTAAAGTAATGCTAAACTTCTTGCTCTCTTGATTGATAAAGATAATTCTCTTTGTTTTTTTTGACTAATATTAGTTATCCTAGATGGTAAAATTTTACCGTTCTCAGACACATATTTCTTTAATAACTTAATATTTTTGTAATCAATTTTAGGTGCACCTTTCGCTGATAAAGGGCAGGTTTTTTTAAATTTGTATTTATTTGGCTGAAAGATACTTAATTTCGCAAAATTACTTTGTTTGCCTCTTTTATTTCCACTTTGCTTTTTTGGCATAATTAATTTTTACGACTTTCTTTTTCTTCATTACTTTCAATGTCTTGCTTTTTTGAAAAGTAATTAGTTTTTAAATCAAATTCTTTCACTCTTATAGTTAAAAATCTTAATAATTTTTTATCTATCGTTTCATTTTTTTCAAGTTCTCGGATGACGTCTCCTTTACCCTTTATTTTAAAATGAATATAACTACCTTTCTTATTTTTTTTAATAAGGTATGAGAGATTTAACAATCCCCAATTTTCCGTTTTAATCACCTCTCCATGATTTTTTTCTACAATTTTAGAATATTTTTCAGTCAATTGTTTTATTTCACTCGGAGAAGTATCTTGTCTTGCTATAATTGTGTGTTCGTATAAATTCATCAGTATTATTTAATAAAATGTGAGGATATACTATTATAAATCTTCAATATCAACAGTTAAAAGATATAAAAAATAGGTTTTTTAGATGTTTTCTGTAATTTTTCCAGGACAAGGATCACAATTAATTGGAATGGGAAAGGATTTTTTTAATAATTATGATTTAGTAAAAAAACTTTTTCAAGAGGCAGATGATGTTATGGGTTTTTCACTAACCAAAATGATATTTGATGGACCCAAAGAGGATTTAGACTTAACAATAAATACTCAACCTGCAATATTTTTAGTTAGTTACTCAATTTTCAATGTAATAAAAAAAGAATTCAATATTGATTTAAATAAAGCAAAATATTTTGCTGGACACTCACTAGGAGAGTATTCTGCATTAGCTTGTGCAGGATATCTTAGTTTTAAAGATACAATTAAGATTTTAAGAAAAAGAGGGGACGCGATGCAAAATGCTGTACCTAAGGGTTTGGGAGGGATGGTTGCAGTATTAGGATCAAAAATAGAGTTGATAGAAAAAATTTTGAACGAAAACCAAAAAAATAATCAGGTTCAAATTGCCAATGATAATTCAGAAGGTCAAATTGTTTTAAGTGGAAAAATTGCTGATTTAAATGATGTAATGAACATTTTAAAAAAAAATAAAATTAAAAATATTAAGCTTCCAGTAAGTGCTCCTTTTCATTGTAAATTGATGGATAAAGCAACAAATGTAATGAAAAATGAAATAGAAAATATGAAATTTATAGAGTCAAAGAATATACTTGTTTCAAATGTTACTGCAGAGGAGATTTTCGAAGAAAATGAAATAAAAAAATTATTAATTAAACAAATTGAGAGTAGAGTTAGGTGGAGAGAAAGCGTTATCAATATGATTAAAAAAGGGGTAGATCATTTTATTGAAATTGGGCCAGGAAAAGTTTTATCAGGATTGGTTAAAAGAATTAATAAAGATATAAAAATTAATACAATTAATTCTCAGAATGATATAAAAGATCTTAAAATATGATTGATCTAAAAGACAAAAAAATAATAGTTACTGGAGCAACAGGCGGCATCGGTAATTCAATTATAGAAAAGTTAGAGAGTTTTGGAGCAAATATTTTAGCATCAGGAACTAACCAAGAAAAATTAGATAAACTAAAATCAAAATTTAATAATTTAAAAATTTTAAGATTTGATATTTCAGAAATAGATAAGATTGAAAAATTTATTGAAGATGCATCTAATTTATTAGATGGCAAACTTGACTGTATAGTCAATAATGCAGGTATAACTCATGATAATCTGGCAATAAGAATGAGCATGAATGAGTGGAAAAAAGTAATTGAAATAAATTTAACCTCAACATTTTTGTTAAGTAAGTTTGCGATAAAGAAAATGTTAAAAAATAAGAGCGGAAAAATTATTAATATAACATCTGTTGTTGGTCACACAGGTAACTTAGGTCAAGCTAATTATACAGCCTCAAAAGCAGGAGTTATTGCTATGTCGAAAAGTTTGGCGTTAGAATATGCAAAAAAAAATATTAATGTAAATTGTATTTCTCCTGGATTTATTAAAACTGCAATGACAGACAAAATTGATGATAAATTTAAGGAGTCGATAATTTCAAAAATACCTTCAGCAAAACTTGGAGAACCAGAAGATGTAGCAAATGCTGTTATTTTTTTAGCATCTAATCTATCAAATTATATTAATGGAGAAACTATACATGTTAATGGTGGTATGTATATGGCTTGACAAAATAAGTTTTTAAACTATTAAGAATTAAAAACAAAAAAGGATCAATATGTCAGAAGATGTTTCAAGTAAAGTTAAAAAAATAGTTGCAGACCATCTAGGTGTTGACGAGTCTAAAGTGACTGAAGAATCAAGTTTCATTGACGACTTAGGTGCTGATAGTTTGGACACAGTAGAATTAGTTATGGCTTTTGAGGAAGAATTTGGATCTGAGATTTCTGATAGTGAAGCGGAAAAGATTTTAACAGTAGGTGATGCTGTAAAATTTATTGAAGGAAAAGCAAATTAATTTTTAAATGCCCACTAAAAATGATGGGATAATGATCATTTTATCCTCTCCCTCTGGAGCTGGAAAAACAACCTTAGTAAAACTATTATCAAAACATGATGATTTTGTAATCTCTATTTCTCATACAACAAGACAACCTAGACAAGACGAATTACAAAATAAAGATTATTATTTTGTTGATGAAAATGAGTTTAAAAGATTAATTAGTAATGAGGAATTTTTAGAATATGCAAAAGTATTTAATAATTTTTATGGAACCACAAGAACTCCAGTTATTGATAAGCTAAATAAAGGTAAAAATGTTTTATTTGATATTGATTGGCAAGGTGCTGACCAAATTAAAAATAAAAAACTTGATTATAAACTTATAACTTTTTTTATTCTACCACCAAGTAAAGAAGTATTATTTAAGAGACTATCGAATAGAGACATGAAAGATAAACTTATTGTTGAGGAACGAATGAAGCAATTTAGCAGAGATGTTTTGCATTGGATAAATTATGACTATGTAGTTATAAATGATGATTTAAACAGCTGTTATTTAAAGATTACTAACTTAATAAATGCTGAAATAAATAACGGTTCAAAAGATTATGATTTGGAATTTGTAAGAAATCATGTTGAAAAATTAACTAATTAAATTCTCAAATTCTTTTGTAAGCTTATAATAAGTTTCAAAATTTAAATTTTGTGGTCTTAATTCTAAGTTCAAATTTATTTTATTACAAATTTCTATATTTCCTTTAAAAATCTGATTAAATGGTTTTTTTATCATTTTTCTTCTTTGATTGAAAAAAATTCTGGTTATTTTTTCTAAATTTTTGGGATCTTTAATTCTAAAATAAGATGTTTTAGGTGAAAAAAAAAGTAAAGTACTTTGTACTTTTGGTTTTGGAAAAAAACATTCAGGTTTTATGTCACAAATTTTTTTTACATTTAATTTCCAATTAGCTAAAATTGATAATCTTCCATAATTTTTTGAATTAAATTTTGATATAATTCTATCTGCAACTTCTTTCTGAAACATAAGAATTAGGCTTTCGAACCAAAAGAATTCATCTTTTAAATTTAATATCCATTTACAAAGAATTTCTGTGGAAATATTGTAAGGCAAATTACCAAATACAATTATTTTTTCAGGGCTCAAAAATTTTTCATCAAATTTTAATACATCTTTGTGGATAATACTCAGATTTTTTTGAAACTTATTACTTAATAAAGAAACAAGATTGTTATCTTTTTCAATGACATAAAATTTTTTAGGTTTTCTTTTTAAAATTTCTGATGTCAAATTTCCAGTTCCTGGACCAATTTCAAGAATAATTTTGTTTTCAATATTTATTATATTTGTAATCTTTTTAATTATATTTTTGTCAATCAAAAAATTTTGACCTAAACTTTTTTTAGCTTTCATCAATTTTTGTCTAAAAAATTTATGGCTTCAATAAGACTTGTAGGATTGGATAAATTTCTACCGAGCATTTTTTCATTGGGGCCATGGTCTGGCGAAATTCTAATGAATGGTAAACCCAATGTAATATTTATAGCATTATATTCATAAAGGGTTTTTATTGGAGTTAACACTTGATCATGATACATACCAATTATTACATCATAATTAATTCTATTTTTTTTTAAAAAGATAGTGTCCGCTGCAAATGGCCCGCTTACATTATACTTTTTTGATTTGAGGAATAATACAATGGGTTTAATGATTTTAAGATCTTCGTTGTAATGATGAATACTTTCACAATGTGGATTAAGGCCTGTAATGGCAATTTTTGGTTTTCGCTTTAAAAAGTTTTTATAAAAATTATTTATCAAAATAATTTTATTTTTTATATCATTAGCATTTAAATTTTTTGTTATTAATTTAATCGGAAGATGTGTTGTTATTGGACAAACAGATAAATTTTTATTGAAAATCAACATTGCATAGTTTTTGGTTTTAGTTTTTTTTGCTAAATATTCTGTGATACCTAAAAACTTTTTTTTTAAAAAATATTTTTTTGAAACTGGTCCATTAATCAATTTTATTGAAATTTCTTTTTTTAATATTGACAAAGCAGTATTAAATGATTTTTCTATATAGTGATTTGATTTTGATGATATTTTTTCGAAGGCTTTTTTTGGATTATATTCAATATTGATTATATTGATACAATCATTATTTAATTTATATTTTTCAAGTTTTATTAAATCTAAAACTTTAATTTTTCTATTAATCTTTAATTTATTCATTTGTAATTTAAGTAATTTCAAAGAGACAATTAATATTAAAGGGCTTTTAAATCTTTTAAATCTTGTCGATTTAAAAAAAATTTCTAAAAAAATACTATTGGGTTCACCAGCTACTATAATAATAGGTTTATAGTTCATTGATTTGAATATTTTTTTTAACTTTATTAAAATATATGTTTGAAAACTGGTTTAATTGCTCATTAGTTGAATATTTGATCATTTCATTTAGTTTGCTATTAATATTAACTTTATTTTTAATATTTTTTATATCCTCTAATTTTAAAATCATTGCACCACCAGGAATTATTATTGGCTTTGTGTATTGACCTATATCTAATTTCAAAACTTGATTTTTAAGTTTTTGATTAATCTTATCTTCATTAACCCAACCTATATCACCCCCAGATTTAGATGAATTTGAAATGCTGAATGAAAAGGCTGCGCTCTTAAAACCACTTTTTTTAATCTCATTATCAATTAAGTCATATTTTTCTTCGAGCGTTAGATTTTCATCAATTTCGAAAACAATTTCAGACAGCAGGAATGATTTGATAATTTCATTATTATCTTCTTTAATTTTTTTTAAGAGATTTTCTTTATTTATGAATACTTTATCAAAATATTTTGCATAAATTAATTCATTCCAAAGCGACTCTATCTCCACTTTTTTTTTTAGAAAATTATAATCAACATCATTGGCTTTGAGATGTTCTTTGAATTCGTCTAATTTTTTAAATCCTAGTCTTTTATAAATTGTTTCCATTATCATAATTATATTTTCGTCTTGGACTTTTATTTCATCAACATGTTTTAATAATTCTACCTTTCTTATTTTTTCATTTTTTATTGAATTAATGGAGATTTTCCAAAGATCTTCTTCATTTATATTTTGAAGTCCTTTATTCATGACTTTAATATATTTTGACTCGTTTAGGACATCTACAGTCGTTATAATTTCATTATCAACTTTGAATAATATCTTATTTTCAAATGATACAGATTTTGAAATTAAGATTAAAAAAAGAGTTATGAATATGAAGATATTTTTTTTTGTCATAAAAAATAATTTTTTAAAAATTTTGGTCAATTTTTTGTTCAAATTGAGTTATTGGAAACAGAGTAATAGTGAAGAATAAATCTTCACTAGGTTTTAAATCTCTATCCTCATAATAAGTTTTTTTGTATTTTACACCTGCGGTTAGACAATCATTTTTATACTCATAAACTAAATTATAATATTCAGTTAAATTTATTTTTCTGTTCCTTCTAGTGTTAAAAGAAAAATAGTTTTTTTCATCAAAATTAATCGTTGTTTTATTCTTTAAAAAATTGACTCCACCCATTTTTCCTGTCTTTTCTACAAAATCAAAACTTGTGACTAGATTATTCAAACCTAAAGTAGCACCTACTGAATTGTATTCAAAATTTTCTAAACTATTATCAATCGCAAAATCATAGTTAATTTTGATATTTTCTGATAATCCATATGTTGATGAACCAAATATATTTGAATTTTTTTGATCTATTGTAGTAGTTGTGGGTATTCTACTCTCAATTTTATCTCTAAAAACTGTGCCTAGGTTTAATTCAAAAAATTTGTTTATTTCTTTAAGCTCTTCTTTTTTGTAGTCTATTCCTACCGTTAAAGATTGACCTTCCTCTAAAGTATTATCCAGACCTAATCTATTTATGGCAAATATATTACCTGTATTAATTTCTCTTTCAGATGAGGAGTAATTTTTCATATCTGTAGGACTTACTCTTAGTGATAGTTTAGGTGTTAAAGAATTAAAATAATTTTTAGTTTCTTTGATTAATGGTAAGCTACTTTCGAAATTTACTATACTCATCAGCTCACTTTGCAAACTTGATTTATAAACAGAGTCATTTTTTGCTGAAGTATTCACATTTTTAAAATGAAAACCAACATTACTTTTAATTCCAAAATTAGATATATAATCAAATGTTTTAAAATCAAAATCATTATTTATTGATGATTTGAGATTGTTTGTATCTTTTAAATTGTTATCACCTTTTGATGAAAAATTTAATGTCCCGTATTTTATTTTTGGTAATTTTTTGTAAAAATTATAATAAGGTAATATGAATTGATATCTATCACTTTCAGAACCACTTAAAGTTTCATAAGAAGTCATACCCATATCCAATGTAAAAGACTCATTTTCAAGATCTAATTCAATATTAGAAACTAATTTGTCCTGATTATCTGGTTTAATTTCAGAATTTAAATTAGACAAGTTTGAGTCAAATATTTTTAAATATGTATCCATTGAAATTTTTTCTAAAGAAATTTTTAGATCACTTTTTAAAAAAGAGATTAAATCTAAATTAAGATTAAATTTTGAAAAAAAATGTCCTACGCTATTTTTTTTGTTATTTTGAGTAGATGATGCATATCCTTTAGTTAATCCAAAATCTGCAATTAAAGATGAATTTTTATTTTTTTGTCTGTATTCATTTTGAAACATATATATATCACTATCAAAAATTGTTGGTTTTAAAGTAAAATCTTTATTGTCTGAAATTACATGATAGTACGGTAAATAAAGTGATGATCCTAAAATATTAGAATTATTTAATCTTGGTTGTAATAATCCACTTTGTCTTTTTACAGAGGGATCTGGATGAAAAAATTTTGGGAAATAAAAAATTGGAAAATCGTAAATTCTTAAAACCGATTTATCGTAGATTATTTTTTTTTTATTTTTATCATGAATTATTTTATTTGCTTTTATACTCCATGGTGGACACTTATCATTTAACTCACAGCTAGTAAAAATTGCTTTATTTAAAATTGTAATGTTGCCAGTTTTATTTGATGAAACTCCATAAACTCTTGGATCATTTTTATCATCTTTAAAAGTACTTTTTTTGATTCTAATTTCTGTATTACTTGCTAGAAAATTTTTATTTTCCAAGTCAAATATTGCATCCTTAAAATTATATCTATCCATATTATTAATTGATGAGTTTGAATTAGTTGTTATAAGAATATTTACTCCTTTTAAAATCTTTTCATTTAAAGAATATTCGAATTTATCAAGTTTATATGAAGTAGATTCATCATCAATAATTTCAGTTTTTTTAGAGGAATTTAGTTTCATTTTATCTCTTAAGAAAATTACATCTTCAGTTAGAAAATCATATTTAGAATTTATCAAAGCTTTTGTTTTACCTGATGTAAATATTTTTTCTTGACCTTTTAGATAAGTAATTTTTTCTGAAAATATAATGTAGTCGTTTAAATTATCTTTCAATTCTACGTTGCCTGTTGCTTTCAAAATATTCAAAATTTTATCGTATTCAAATTCATCTGCTGTAATTTTTAAACCCTCATTAGTTGTGGCCGTACCTCTTTTTAAACCCTTAATTAGATTTCCCTCGTTAAGTATTTCAATTTCAGTCACATCAAAGTTAAATTCTTCAGCACTATAAAGATTTCTTAAGTTTAAAATTAAGATTAAAAATACAAATATTAGTACTTTGATATTATTTTTCATTGATAGTTAAAATGAATCTTGTGTTAATAATTAAAATAATAAATAATGGAGCCCATACTGATGTAACTAATGGTATTTTTCCAGTATCTCCAAGTACATAAAAAAAATTGTTTAAATAATATATTAATACACAGAAAAATAATCCTACTGTAATTTTAAAAATAACACTTTTAAATCTCTTAGTATTAAACATTATAATTGCCGCTAAAATTGTCATTAATGTGAAATATAGGGGAAATGAGACTAATTTTTGCAATTGTAGATCAATTTCCGTAGTTGAATAATTAATTTGTTTATAATTATTTCTTAAAGCAATTAATTCAATTAATGACAATGAGGAAAGGTTAGAAAAAAGGTTTTGAATACGCTGATAATTAAAATTCGACTCAATTTTTATTAAATCTTTTGTTTTTGTGTCATTATCTTTATAAATTTTTGGATTATAAATTACCCACTCGTTATCTTTGATATCAATTTTATTACTTTTGACATTTCTAATTAAATTAAAATCTTTATCGAACTCACTAATTAAAACATCTATTAAAAAATTTTGATTAATTTTAGAGGCATTAATTATCCTAATTTCTTTACCTATAAAGTCTTTAATCCATATACCATTATTTGTAATTACAGCTAAATATTTATTATCTGGTGAATAATTATTTTTTATTTCTAGATAAATATTCTTTAAGTTTGAAGATAAACTATAGAACAATGTAATAATTAAAATTCCCAATATAAAGCAAGTACCACTAATTATTGACAATATCTTAGAATTTTTTAAACCAGAATATTTAAAAATTTGTATCTGATTGTCATTGAATAGATTTACGAAAAAATATTGTGTAGTAAGTAAAAATATAAAGGGGTACATTTCAAATATTAAATCTAATGAATTTAATAAAGAAACATAAAATGGAAAAAAAGAACCTACATTTTGATCTCTAAAAAATTCTATTTCACTCAAAATATTTAAAACTATAACTAAACTTAATATAATTAAAAAAATAGTTATAAAAGATTTTAAATATATACCAATTAAAAATTTTAAATAAGTTTTCATATTTAATTGCTATATCTAATTTGGAATTTAAGTTTTTGAAAGAGAAATAAATATAATGACACAAAAATTACTATTGGAATAAATATTACAAATAGGTTTTTTAAAAAAATATCTTGAATAAATTTAAGAGTAATTTCTGAGAAGATAATTGCATTAATACCAATGGTAAAAATTATAATTCTATATCTCAAATAATTAATATTTTCTTTGGAATTAATAATTAGAAGTAAAGAAATTAAGATTAAAATTGGGATGTAAAAAGGTAAAATAAATCTCTTATAAAGTTCTTTATAAATATTATCTAAATTTTCAAATCTACAATTATGTACACTATTTTTAAAATCTATATTTTGAAGAAACTTAAAGTTAAAATCTAATAAATTATTTAAACAGCTTACAAGAATCTTTGTAGAGGTCTCTTGAGTTTTATTTACTGGTATAATATCTGCATCTAAATTACTTAAATTAAAATCAGAACTTTGAAATTTAAATTTAGAAATTTTATCATTTACATAATTTATTGTTTCTCCGTTATATAATTTTAAAATTTTATTATCTTCTTTTCCTAAAAATTTTCCATATTTTGCATAAGTCACTTGATATGAATTTTCATCAATCTTTTTTTTTAAATACATATTAATAAGATTCCCCTCATCATCTTTATTTTCTGCATAAAGAGTCAAATTTTTTATTTTATCATTAAATTTTTTGGGTTTTATAAAACCCTCAAAAAAATCAATATTAGAATTTTTGATTAATGATCTTGAAAATTCGAGAGATTTAGGAACTAAAAAAGCAGTAAACAATATTTGTAAAATCATTAAAAAAAAAGAGAACTTAATAAAAAAATTAATTAGTTTGAATTTATTTACACCAAATGTCCAAAAAATGATTAATTCATTATTGAGTTCATATCTACTTAAAACAAAAAAAAGACCTATAAATAATGCAAAAGGTAAAATTTTAGATATTATTTTTGGAAAATTTAACAGTGAATAATTTGCATAAACTAAATAGCTTCTTCCATCTTCAATCATTATGTCTAAGAAATTGACTGCTTGGAATACCCAAACAACGATACTTGCACTGATTAAGGAAATTAGAAAAAATGATAAACAATCATATAATATTTTTTTAAATAAAATTTTTTCCATTGAAATCTAACAAAATAGTATTTATATATTTTCAACTATAAGTTTACAAATTAAATACAACCTAAAGTACATATTTATATAAAATGTCAATAAAAATAAGCATAAAAAAGAACCTTAAGGATAAACAAGTTAAAAATTACGTTCTTTTCTGTAATGATGATTATAAGATTTATGGTCTAAACAATTTATCAATTAAAGCAGAAAAAAAAACCCTTTATAAATCAATATTAACAAATAAATCTAAGGATAAAAAATTAATATTTTTTGACATTAACCCAAATCAGAAAGTAATATTAATTAAAATTCAAGATAAATTTAATCAAACAGATATTGAGAAAATAGGAGCTCAATTCTATGATTTTATAAAGTCTAATTTAATTTTAAACTCTGTCTTTTTTGATAAAAATATAAGTGATTTTTATTCAAAAAATAAATATTTTTTAGACGATTTTTTTCATGGTGTAAAATTAAAATCTTATCAGTTTGAAAAATATAAGTCTAAAAAAAAAGATCAAGTTTTCCAAATATTAATATCAATTAAGAATAAACTTAAACACTTCAATCAAAATAAAAGATACTATTCTTTAATAGAGGGAACTAATTATACAAAAGATCTTGTTTCAGAACCTGGCAATATATTAAATCCTGATGAATATGCTAAACGATTAAAGAATTTGAAAAAGTTTGGCCTTAAAGTCAATATCTATGATGAAAAAAAATTAAAAAAAAATGGAATGAATGCTTTATTAGGCGTAGGTCAAGGAAGTATAAGAGGATCTTATTTAGTTACAATAGAATGGAAAGGTTTAAGATCAAGCGCAAAACCATTAGCATTTGTTGGTAAAGGAGTTTGTTTTGATACTGGTGGAATTTCTTTAAAGCCAGCAAAATTTATGGAAGACATGACATATGATATGGCTGGATCTGCTGTAGTTGTAGGTTTGATGAAAAACCTTGCTCTCAGAAAAGCAAAAATAAATGCTGTTGGGGTAGTAGGACTAGTTGAAAATATGCCAGGAGGCAATGCACAAAGACCAGGAGATATTGTTAAGTCTTACAGTGGAAAAACTATTGAGATTTTGAATACTGATGCTGAGGGAAGATTAGTTTTAGCTGATGCATTAACTTTTACTGAAAGTAAATATAAACCACAATTTATTGTTGATTTAGCAACTTTGACTGGAGCAATTATAGTTGCATTAGGTTCAGAATATGCAGGACTCTTTTCAAATAACGATAAGTTATCAAAAGAACTTTTTGAGGCTGGAAAAAAAGTTGATGAAAAAGTTTGGAGAATGCCACTTAATAAAAATTATGATAAGTTAATTGATTCAAAAAATGCAGATATGCAAAATATTAATTATGTAGGTGGCGCAGGCTCAACAACAGCCGCACAGTTCTTGCAAAGATTTATATTAAAAAATACACCTTGGGCTCATTTAGATATAGCAGGGATGGCTTTTTCTAAGTATGGAGGAGCATTAAATTCATGGGGTGCAACTGGTTTCGGTGTAAGATTATTAAATAAATTAATAGAGGATAATTATGAATAATATACAAAAAACTTTATCAATTATTAAACCTGATGCAGTTGAAAGAAATTTGGAAAATGAAATTAAAGAAATGTTTCTAAAAAAAGGTTTTCATATTCTCAGAGAAAAAAAAATTCACATAGAGAAATCTGAAGCTGAAAAATTCTATAAAGTTCATGAGACTAAGCCTTTTTACAATGATTTATGTAGCTACTTATCTTCTGGTCCTATAGTTGTTATGATTCTTCAGAAAGATAATGCTGTATTAGCTAATAGAAATTTAATGGGTGCTACAAATCCTAAAGATGCTCTTGATGGTACAATTCGAAAAAAATATGGCATATCTATTGATAAAAACTCCGTGCATGGTTCTGATAGTCCAGAGAATGCACAAATTGAAATTGATTTCTTCTTTAAAGATTAGGCATTATTTTTTTAATTGCCTCAGGAAATATTTTGTGTTCTTGTTTAAGTATTCTTTTACTTAATTTATCTACAGTATCATTTTTTCTTATTTTAACTTTTTTTTGCAAAATAATTTTACCTGAATCTAACTTAGAATTAACATAATGAACAGTGCATCCGGAAAACTTTTCCTTATTTTGAAGGACTCTTTCGTGGGTTTTTAAACCTTTGTATTTAGGAAGAAGAGATGGATGAATGTTTATTATTTTGCCATCAAATTTTTTAATAAAATTTTTTGATAGAATTTTCATAAAACCTGCAAGGCAAATTAGTTTAATCTTATTTTTTTTTAAGACTTTTAAAATTTTTTTTTCATCATTCATTTTATTTTTAAATAAATAAATTTTCTTTTTTATCTTATATTTTTTGGCAAATCTGAGACCTTTTGCATTATATTTGTCAGAAAAAATCAAATTAATATTTATTGGTAGTTTCTTATTCAGCGAAAATTTAATTAAATTTTCTAAATTACTTCCTGTTCCAGAAATAAAGACACCTGCATTTATTCTATCTGAGCCAATCGATCTTACCATATAACTTGACCCCCTCTTTTTTATTTGAAATTTTACCAATTAAATAGGGTTTATATTTTTTAGGAAAAAATTTAGCTATTTTTTTTTGATGTTTTGGATTTATAATTAAGCAAAAACCTACTCCACAATTAAAAGTTTTTAACATTTCATCATCTTTAATATTATTATTTTTTAACCATTTAAATATTCTTAATGTATTAATTTTATTTAAATCAATCTCTGCACAAAGACCACTAGGAATTATTCTTTTAATGTTGTCATTTAAACCACCCCCAGTGATATTTGCACATCCATTTATTAGATTTTTATTTGTTAATCCCAATATTTCTTTTACATAAATTTTTGTAGGCTTTAATAATTCTTCTTTTAAAAATTTATTTTTTTTCACATTAATATTTTTTTTTTTAATAATATCTCTCACCAAAGAATACCCATTTGAATGCAAACCAGATGAAGGTACAGCTAAAATTAAGTCGTTATTTTTGATTTTTTTTTTATTTAGAATTTTTTTTTCATCTACAATACCAACGGCAAATCCAGCAATATCAAACTTTCCTTTTTCGTAAGTTCCCGGCATCTCTGCAGTTTCACCTCCAACAAGTTCACATTTAGAGATCTTACACCCTTTATAAATACCTTTTATGATAGAGCTTAATTTAGGCAGATCTATTTTATTTATAGAAATATAATCTAAAAATATAAGTGGTTGAGCTCCTTGAACGATCAAATCATTTACACTCATCGCAACTAAATCAATTCCTATTGTATTGTGTTTGTTTAAAAGATTTGCTATTTCGATTTTGGTTCCAACACCATCAGTGCATGCGACTAATTTTGGATTTTTAAATTTTTTTGGGATATTGTTTATTGAGCCAAAACCTCCGATATTGTTTAACTTTTTTTTGCCTCTTTGTTTTGCTGATATCTTAGATATGAATTTAACAAAATTGTCAGCAGCATTTATATCAACACCACTTTTTTTATATGTAAATAATCTTTTATTCATTACAATAAGATATGAAATTTATTAACAAAACCATACATTCAAAAAACTTATATATTTTTTTTATATTTCTATCTCTAAATTTATTTTTTTTTTCCACAGTTAAATTGCAAGCAAAAGCATTTGAGATTAATAACATAGTTATATCTAGACCTTTTGAGATGAATTTTAATAAAAATGATGTGATTAATGAGGGCTTTAAAAAAGGTTTTTTTGAGCTAGTTTCATCAATTTTGATTTCTAAAGATCAAAAAAAGATAAATCAAATTAAACTCAATGAAATCAAAGGGATGATAGAAACATTTACTATAAAAGAAGAAAAATTTATCAATGAAATTTATTATGTAAATTTAGGTGTATCTTTTAATAAAAAAAAAGTTTTTAATTTTTTAGAAAAAAAGAATGTATTTCCCTCTACGCTTCAAAGGAAAAAATTTTTATTCATACCAATTATTATTGATGAGAATAAAAAAGATTTTCTTTTTTTTAATGATAATAAAATTTTCGCTAAGTGGAATAATTTCTCAAAAAGCTATCATTTAATTGAATACATTTTACCTGAGGAAGATCTTGAAGATTTCAATCTAATTAAAAATAGATATGATTTAATTGAGCAATATGACTTTAGAGATGTTATAGATAAGTATGATTTAAATAGTTCGATAGTTGCACTAATTTTTAAGAATAAAGATGAAATTAGAATCTTATCAAGAATTACCGATAGAGATAATACAATATTAAAAAATGATACTTTTTCGGAAATAAATCTTGATAATAAAAATGATATAGAAAATTTAATAATAAATATGAAAACGATATATGAAGATTTTTGGAAGTCTGCTAATCAAATTAATACCTCGATTAAGTTGACACTTAATATTAAAGCTGACAATGAAAATGACTCAAAAATTTTTAGATTTGAAAAAGCTTTAAAAGAAAATGATTTAGTTTATGGATATTCTATTACAAAATTTGATAAGAATTTCACTTTTTATAAAATTATATTTAACAGTAATCCAAATATATTTTTGAAAAATATGGAAGATAAAAATTTAGAACTTAATACTCAAGAAAAAATATGGACACTAAAGTAAAAAGTTTAAATCAACAATTATTTGAATTTAATTACGAGCAAAATTTTAGAGATGAAGACTTTTATGTTTCTTCAAGCAATAAACATATTTTTGATTTATTAAATCAATGGCCCAGATGGGAAAAAAATTTTGTAAATATAAGTGGTGAAAAATTCTCAGGAAAAACACATTTAGTTAACATTTTTCTTAAAAAATTTCAAGGAATCAAGTTTGAATCGAATCTTGTAAGTGATAAAAATTTTGATGAAATAAAAAATCATCAGAATATTGTTATTGAAAATTTAGATGACAATATAAATGAAAAAATTATCTATTCTTTATTGAATATTGTAGAGCAAGAAAATAAATTTTTGATTATTACGTCAAAATTACCTCTCGTTTATATAAAATTTAAACTGGAAGATCTAAAATCAAGGTGTAAAAATTTTCTTTTATTTGATATCAAAAAACCTGATGAAGACTTAATGTTTGCTTTAATCTTAAAGAATTTATCAGACCGCCAAGTATTTGTTGATAAAAAGCTAATTAATTTTATTATAAAAAGAATTGATAGATCGTATAGCAATATATTTCATTTTATATATAAGATCGATGAAATAAGTCTTAAAATGAAAAAAACAATAAATTTTAAAATGATAAAAGAAGTTTTGGGAGAATAATTGAATAAATTTAGAAGTCATAATTGTAATGAGTTAAGAATAAAAGATGTTGGTAATAAAGTTTTACTATCTGGGTGGATAAATAAAAAAAGAGATCATGGAAATCTTTTGTTTATAGATTTAAGAGATAATTACGGTATTACTCAATGCATTATTGAAAAAGAAAATCAAAACTTTAAAAGTTTAGAAAAAATACAATTAGAGACTGTTGTTAAAATTGAAGGCAATGTTGTTAATAGATCAAATGAGACAGTAAATAAGGAAATAGACACTGGAGAAATTGAAGTTAAAATTATTCAGTTTGAAATTTTAGGAACTTGCAAAGAATTACCTATGCCTGTTTTTACTGATCAGGAGTATGCTGAAGAAGTTCGATTAAAATATAGATTTTTAGATTTAAGAAGAAAAAAAATACACGAGAACATCATTTTACGATCAAAAGTCATAGCATTTATTAGGAATGAAATGAATAAACTAGGTTTTTTAGAATATCAAACACCAATATTAACTTCGTCAAGCCCTGAGGGTGCAAGAGATTTTTTAGTACCAAGTAGATTAAATCCTGGGAAATTTTATGCACTTCCTCAAGCACCTCAACAATTTAAGCAATTAATAATGGTATCTGGCTTCGATAAATATTTTCAAATTGCACCTTGTTTTAGAGATGAAGATGCAAGAGCCGATAGGAGTCCAGGAGAATTTTATCAGCTTGATTTAGAAATGTCATTTGTTGAGCAAGAGGATGTATTTAATGTTGTTGAAACTTTATTAGTTAATACATTTAAAGAGTTTTCAAATAAAAAGCTTATGTTTGATAAATTTCCAAAAATTTCTTATACAGAATCTTTATTAAGATATGGTTCTGACAAACCTGATTTAAGGAATCCGTTAATAATAAATGATGTTACAGTGATTTTTAACAGAGAAGATGTCAATTTTGAAATTTTTAAAAAACTTGTTAAATCCGGATCAAAAGTTAGATGTATTGTGACAAAAAATACTAAAGATAATCCAAGAAGTTTTTTCGATGGTATTGACAAATGGGCAAAGGAACAAGGAGCATCAGGAATGGCTTATTTGACCATTGAAAAAGATAATGAAATTTCTGCAAGGGGACCAATTGGTAAATTTTTTTCAAAAGAGTCCATTGAAGAAATAATGAAAATATCAAACGCAGAGGTAGGTGATAGCATATTTTTTGCTTGTAATAAGGAAGTAGAGTTACAGAGAATTATGTCTTTAGCTAGAGATAAGATTGGCAACGAACTTAATTTAATAGATGAAAATTTGTTCGCTTTTTGTTGGATTATAGATTATCCGATGTTTGAAAAAGACGAGCATACAAAAAAAATCAAATTTAGTCATAATCCATTTTCTATGCCACAAGGAGATATTGATAAAATAAATTTTGATAAACCTTTGGATATTCTAGCATATCAATATGATATTGTTTGTAATGGAATAGAACTTTCTTCAGGAGCTATAAGAAACCACATTCCAGAACTGATGTATAAACTTTTTTCTATTGCGGGATATGATAAAAAACAAGTTGATAAAAAATTTAGTGGTATGATTAACGCCTTAAGCTTTGGTGCACCACCACATGGTGGTATTGCTCCTGGAATTGACAGAATAGTTATGCTTTTAGCTAATGAAAAAAATATAAGAGAGGTTACTATGTTTCCTATGAATCAAAATGCTCAAGATTTAATGATGAATGCACCATCAGAAATTAATGAAGATCAATTAAAAGAACTTAATTTAAGCTTGAAAGTTAAAAAATAACTATTTTTTACCTTTTAGATTAATCTTTATATCTGATAAATCTACAAGATTTTTTTTGTAATTGTTTCTAACAAAACCTTTACTCGTTATATCTTTTACAATCTTTAATAATTGATTTTGATCCTCAGAAGTATTTTCATCAAAATTTGAAATTTCGTTATTTATTATTGAAGGTGTATGAGCCAAATCTTCTCTATTCTGGTAAGAAATTGCAAGCTCTCTAAAAATATAATCTAAAATTGATGAAGCACTTAAAATTCTGTCATTACCATGAACTTTTCCAGAAGGTTCAAATTTTGTACCAACAAAAGCATTTATAAATTCATCAAGAGGCACTCCATATTGAAGACCGAGTGAAACTGCAATTGCAAAATTATTCATTAATGCTTTTACTAATTCACCTTCTTTACTTGTATCTATAAAAATTTCTCCAATTTTACCATCTTCATACTCTCCAGTATGAAGATAGACTTTATGATCTCCAATTGTAGCTTTTTGAATATATCCTTTTCTTCTATCTGGCATACTAAATCTCTTGCCCGAGTTTTCGTTCTTGCTTGAATTGTTCTTGAATATATTTTCTAAATTTTTTGAATTTGTTTTTTTTTCTTCTGACAATACATTTAAATTGGATTTTTCAATAACCTTATGATTATTTGGATCTAAATTTTTAGTTTTTCTGTTGTCTAATTTCACCTCTATGACCTCAAATTTACCATCATCACGTTTTTCAAGATTTTTTAACTCACTTTCGTTAATTTCATCTAAATAATGATTTACTTTGAACGTACATGTATAATAAGTTTCAACTAGATACTTTGCCATAAGACTCCAATTAGTTTTTGTTTGAATATTGAATCAATTAATTTATATACAAAAACAGATTTTAGTCTAATTTTATTTATACAATTTTAAATTGAAAATAAAAAATTTATTATGTTGACAATTTTTAGAAAAATTTTCACTTGGTGGAATCGAGATACATTTGGAACTAGTCTCTATACAATTTTTTTTGGAAAATTTGTAGGCAAAGACTCTCTAGGTAATAAATATTATGAGAATAAAAAAGGAAAAAGATGGGTTATTTATGCTGATGAAATTGATGCATCGAAAATTCCAATTGAGTGGTATTCATGGATTCATTTTACACCAAATAAAATTGAAAAAAATCATGATCTTAAAAAATACAATTGGCAAAAACCACATAAACCCAATTTGACTGGAACTGATCAAGCTTATTATCCAAATAAAGATAAAAATGTTGCTAAGAAAAAATATAATAGTTGGAAAAACTAATCTAATTATTTTACTGTTTATAATCCTCTTGTATTTATTTTTTTTTATGAAACATTTGGATGCTAATATTCTTGAAGGGAAAAATACAAGTATAAAAGTTTTAGATAAAATTAGTTCAAAAAATATTTTAATTAAGCTTACAAATGGAGAGGAAATAATTCATAAAGATTTGTCTATAAAAAGCATGAAGTGCAAAAACTCTGAATTTGATGATAATCCAGAAGTTATGGCATATATCCAAGTAAGAGATTTGACAAATAAGGATAAAGATGATGTTTTTGTTTTTAATGGTTGGATGTTTTCATCAAGCCCATCAATAGCTCCGTTTGATCATCCAGTTTATGATATTTGGTTAATAAATTGTAATTAAACTATCTTTTCTTTGTCGAGCCAACTTACATTGAAATTTGAGTCAATGAATTTTTTATGGTTTAAGAGTTTTTTGTGTAGTGGGATGGTTGTAGTTATTCCCTCAATAACAAATTCATCTAAAGATCTATTCATTCTTTGAATAGCCTCAACTCTATTTCTGCCGTGACATATTAATTTACAAACCATACTGTCGTAATATGGAGTTACTTTATATCCTTGAAATATTGCACCATCCACTCTTGTTCTAAACCCAGAAGGTTGATGACACATGCCAATAGTTCCAGGAGAAGGTTGAAAGTTTTTACTAGGATCTTCAGCATTTATCCTACATTCAATAGCATGTCCTCTTGGATTTATGTCTGATTGTTTAAGAGCTGTTTCACCTGTATATGCTATCCAAATTTGTTCTTTGATAATATCTATTCCAGTTACCATTTCAGTTACAGGATGCTCAACCTGGACTCTTGTATTCATCTCTAAAAAATAAAATTTTCCATCCTCATAAATAAATTCAACAGTGCCTGCCCCCTCATAACCAATTTTGCTTACCATTTTTACAGTTCTTTCAAACAGGTCTTTTCTGATATCATCATTCAAAATAGGACTTGGTGTTTCCTCAATTAGTTTTTGATGTCGTCTTTGAACTGAACAATCTCTTTCATGTAAGTGCACAGTTCTATTTTTTCCAGATAAAATTTGAACTTCGATATGTCTAGGATTTTGAAAAAATTTTTCTATATATACTTCATCATTATTGAAATATTTAAGAGCTTCTGATTTTGCAATTGAAAACATTGTCTCGAATTCTTCTTCTTTATTAACAATCTTCATACCCTTACCACCTCCACCACCAGATGCTTTAATCAAAATTGGAAAACCAATTTTTTTACATAACACTTTTGCCTCAGAAATATCTTTAACACCTCCGTCTGAACCTTCAATTACTGGGAGACCATAATCTTTTGCAATTTTTTTTGCTTGAATTTTGTCACCCATCATCTTTATGTGCTTGGATGAAGCACCAATAAATTTAATGTTATTTTCTTCTAAAATTTTTGCAAAATTTGAGTTTTCTGACAAAAAACCATAGCCAGGATGTACAGCTTCAGCACCTGTAAGATCAATAGCTGATAAAATAGCTGGAATGTTTAAGTAACTATTTGCTGGTTGATGAGAACCAATACAAACACTTTCATCAGCAAGTTTCACATGCATACTTTCTCTATCTACATCAGAATGAACTGCAACTGTAGAGATTCCCCACTCTTTACATGCTCTGATAACTCTAACTGCAATTTCCCCACGGTTTGCAATTAAAATTTTTTTAAACATTACTCAAGTACGATTATAATTTGACCAAACTCAACTGGTTGACCATCTTGAACACAGATTTCTTTTACAACTCCATCTGAAGTGGATGGTACATGATTCATAGTTTTCATTGCTTCAACAATCATTACAGTATCACCTTTTTTAATTTTCTTACCAATTTCAACAAATTTTTTAGCACCAGGCTCGGGAGCATGATATGCGGTGCCAATTATAGGTGAAGTTATTTCAATACCTTTTGAAGTTGGAATTAAATTTTTTGTTTCCAGTCTGGAGTTTGAATCATCCTTTGTGTTTGATGTCTGACTAATTGTTGATAAATTATTCTTTGAAACTTTAATTTTTTTATCTTTCTCAGTATATTCTAATTCAGTAAGATTAAATTCATTTAAGTAATCACTTAATTCTTTAATTATTTTTTTATCAATTTTCATATTTTAACAGCTTTTGCATTGAAATTATGGCTAAAATATAACCATCGACACCTAAGCCAAAAATTCCACCTGTCACTACATCACTAATAAGAGATTTTTGTCTGAATTCTTCTCTCTTGTATATGTTAGATATGTGAAGTTCAATTTTAGGTTTTTTATATATATCTAGAGCATCTCTTATTGCCACTGAAGTATGGGTAAATGCAGCTGCATTAATAATAATTCCATCGAAATTTTTTCTTGCATCTTGTATTGCATTGACCAGTTCACCTTCCACATTTGATTGTGTAAATTTTACTTCTAATCCTATTTCCTTTGATTTTATTGAACATGTTTCTTTAATTTTTTCGAGGGTCTCCGACCCATATTGTGATTGTTCTCTTTCTCCTAATAGATTAAGATTTGGACCATTGATAATAATAATTTTATTATTCATTCAGCTCTTATATACGATGAAAAAAATAAAAATAAAAGTAAATGGTAAAATAAAATTTGTAAATGATAATAACAATTTATTTAATTTAATTAATTCTTTAAAAATACCCATTAAAAAGGTAGCTATTGAATTAAATGAAGAAATTGTAGATAAAAAAAAATTAAAAAAAATAATGCTTAAAAAAAATGATAAGGTCGAAATAGTCCATTTTATTGGAGGAGGATAAAATTGATTAAAGATATATTTAAAATTGCAAACAAAAAATTCAACTCAAGACTTATAGTTGGTACTGGTAAATATAAAAATATGGTAGAGTGCGCAAGGGCCATAAAAATATCTGGAGCTGAAATAGTTACTGTAGCAGTTAGAAGAGTAAATATTGTGGATAAAAAAAAACCACTTCTAATGGATTATATTGATCCAAAAAAAATAACCTACTTACCTAATACGGCTGGTTGTTTTAGTTCAGAAGAGGCTTTAAGAACATTAAGACTAGCAAGAGAAATTGGTGGATGGAAATTGGTAAAACTTGAGGTTCTTGGAGATAAAAAAAATTTATTTCCAG
>CACJWU010000011.1 GCA_902597215.1 uncultured Pelagibacteraceae bacterium
AACAAACCTTTTTAGTGCGATACCATTAGTTGGAGAGGGAATAGTTACTTGGCTGTGGGGAGGTTATTCTGTAGACAATCCAACTTTGACAAGATTTTTTACTCTACATTATCTTATCCCTTTTTTAATTCTTGGTTTGGTTGTTCTACATATTTGGGCGTTACATGTGCCAGGAAATAATAATCCTGTAGGAATTGATATACAAAAGCCTTCAAAGGATACGGTGCCATTTCATCCTTATATTGTAATCAAAGATGCTTTTGCTTTATTGATGTTTATGATTGTATTTGCATTTTTTGTTTTTTACACACCAAATATTTTAGGTCATGCTGACAATTACATTGAAGCAGATCCTTTGGTGACACCTGCTCATATTGTACCAGAATGGTACTTATTACCTTTTTATGCAATTTTAAGATCTGTACCTGATAAACTTTTAGGAGTTGTAGCAATGTTATCTGCAATTTTAATTTTGGCAGCTCTTCCGTGGCTTGACACTTCAAAAGTAAGATCTGCAGTTTTCAGACCTTTGTACAAACAATTTTATTGGATATTAGTGGCTGATGTATTGATTTTAGGTTATGTAGGGGCAATGCCTGCAGAAGGTTTATATTTGTTGATAGCAAGAGTGGCAACTGCCTATTATTTTTTACATTTTTTAGTCGTACTTCCATTGTTGGGTTTAAGGGAAAAAACAACTCCTGTTCCGCTGAGTATTACTGAACCAGTTTTAGGAGGAACTCCAAATCTGGCTACAGCTAAATATAAAAATGATTTAAAAATTAAATAAAAGTTGTGAAAAAAATTTTCAATTTATTATCATCAATATTGATTATTTTTAATATTACTTTTAATGTTGTTTCTGCTGAAAAAGTTGAATATTTAAAAACTGATTGGAGCTTTAAAGGTCTATTTGGAAAATTTGATCGTTCATCGCTTCAAAGAGGCTATCAAGTTTATACAGAGGTATGTTCATCCTGCCATTCAATGAAATATTTAAGTTATAGGAATTTGTCTGAAAAAGGTGGTCCGGAATTTTCAATAGATCAAGCAAAAGCAATTGCGGCCTCTTTCGAGGTTACAGATGGTCCAAATTCAGATGGAGAAATGTTTACTAGACCTGGAAAATTATCAGACAAATTTGTGATGCCATATGAGAATATAAAAGCTGCTCAAGCAGCAAATGGAGGTGCATATCCTCCAGACATGTCAGTCTTAGTTAAAGCTCGAAAAGGTGGAGTTGATTATATTTATTCTTTATTACAAGGATATGAGGATCCCCCAGCTGGAATAACTTTAGATGATGGAGTGTATTACAATAAGTTTATGTATGGAAATAAAATTAAAATGTCAAATCAACTTTCAGATGGATTGATTCAATATGCAGATGGAACAAACGCAACTGTTGAGCAAATGTCTAAAGATGTGACTACTTTTTTAATGTGGGCTGCTGAACCTCATTTAGAGGCAAGACATAAAATGGGTCTTAAAGCTATTGTATATTTAATTATACTTACCACTTTAGTTTATTTTAGTATGAAAAAAATTTGGTCACGTGTTGAAACGAAAGTTTAATACATCTCCATCATTAACAACATAATCTTTACCTTCTAATCGCATTTTACCATTTAATTTTGAGTTAGCCCAACCATTATTAGAAATAAAATCATTATATGAGATTGTTTCAGCTCTGATAAACCCTTTCTCAAAATCTGAGTGAATTTCACCAGCTGCTTTTGGAGCAGTACAATTTTTTTGTATAGTCCAGGCTCTAGTTTCTTCAGGACCTGATGTAAAAAAAGTATCTAATTCAAGTATTTTGTAGGCTCTTTGTATCAACATGTCTAATCCAGTTTTTTTAATTCCAATCACTTCCATATAATTTTTTTTTTCAGCTTCATTTAAGTCATTAATTTGATTTTCAATATCAGCTGAAACTATAAGTGTATTATTGTCTCCATAATTATCTATGAAAGATTTAGTGTATTTGTTACCATTTTGAATACTTTGTTCATCAACGTTACATACAAATATTTTTGGTTTAATTGATAATAAGCCACTTTGTTTTAGTTTTTTTTTGTCAAATTCAGATTTCAGTACCGATATATCTTTATCATTACTTATACAATCTAATACTTTTTCTAAAATGTCTATTATTTCCTGATCAATATTTTTTTTGTTATTTTTTTCGAGTCTTTTTTGAATTGACTCCATATCTGCAAGCATCATTTCTGTTTCAATTATTTCCAAATCTCTAACAGGATCAACATTTGGATTAACATTTTGAATATCCTCAGAGTCAAAGCATCTTATCATATGAATGAGAGCATCCACTTCTCTAATGTGTGATAAAAATTTATTTCCAAGACCCTCACCTTTTGATGCTCCTTTAACTAAACCGGCAATATCAACAAAAGAAATAGTAGTATTTATAATTTTTTTTGAATTTGAAATTTTTGCTAAACTTGTTAGTCTTTTATCTGGTACTGCAATAATCCCCTCGTTTGGATCAATAGTGCAAAATGGAAAGTTTGCTGCTTGTGCTTTATCTGAATTTGTTAAAGCATTAAAAAGCGTAGATTTACCAACATTTGGTAATCCAACAATCCCACATTTAAAACTCATTATTTATTATTTACTGTGCTAGAGAATAAATCCAATTTTTTTTCAACAAGAATTGATATCGAGTCAGTTATATTTTTAGAAATTTTCTCAATACTTGCATTTTCATCCTCATCAAAATTTTGTAAAACGTAATCAGCAACTTCAATATTACCTTTTGGTTTCCCTATGCCTATTCTTACTCTTGAGTAATCTTTACCAATAAATTTATCTATTGATGCTATACCATTGTGGCCAGCACTTGAACCACCAAATTTAGCTTTGATTTTTCCAAACTCTAAATCAAGATCATCGTGAAATACAATAACGTCTTCAGCTTCAATTTTAAAGTATTCAATGAGTTCTCTTATGCAAATTCCTGAATTATTCATAAAAGTTAAAGGTTTGATTGCATAAACTTTTTTGGAACCAATATTTCCTGTTGTTAAAAGTCCTTTAAATTTTGGTTTTTGTTTAGAGAGGCTAAATTTTTTGTTAATACAGTCTATTATTTTAAATCCCACGTTGTGTCTATTATTTTCACTATCTGGGGTTGGGTTACCTAATCCGACAAATAATAACATAAATTACTAATTAAAAGTTTTTAATTTACTCTAAGTTGATTATTTTTTTTCTTCAGGAGATTTTTTTTCTGCAGGTTTTTTATCATCACCCTCTTTTTTGTCACCTTCAACAGCTGGTTTGTCACCGTCTGTTGCTGCATCTACACCCTCAGCACCCTCTTCTCCCTCAACACCTTCAGCTTCAGATGGTTTTTCAGGTTCTTTCATAACTGTGGGAGCTGCTAGAGTTGCAATTACAAAATCTCTACCTTGGATAGTTGGTGTCACCTCAGTATCCAATTTTACAGATGAAATTTTAAAACTTTCACCAATATCTACTCCTTCAAGATCAATTGTTAAATTTTCAGGTATTTTTTCACTAGGACACTTGAGTTCAACCTTTCTTCTAACAATGTTTAAAACTCCACCTCTTTTTAATCCTGGTGATTTATCGTGGTTGATAAAATTTACTGGGACATCAATCTTAATTTTAACACCAGGTAAAACTCTTAAAAAATCAACGTGTGTAGGTTCATCAGTTATTACATGATATTTTACTTCCCTTGGTAGTACATTAAGGGTTTTGCCATTAATATTTAATTCTAAAATGTTAGAAAGAAAATTCTCTTTTTCAATTAAAGATTTAAGCAACTTTAATGAAATAGATATTTTTTGATTTTCCTCTTTACCACCATAGATAATTGCAGGCACATGACCATTGTTTCTAATGGAGTTTAGTTGTCCTTTTGTTTTATTTTCTCTTAAGGTTGCATTTAATGAATTCATAAGTTTCAGGGTTTTAACCCATGTTAATAAATAATCAAGGTAATTATTTAAATAAATCTGATACAGAAGTTGAGTTTGAAATTCTTTTTATGGCCTCTCCCATAAGTCCAGAAATTGGCAAAACTTCAATGTTTTTTACATTTTTAGTTTTAAAAAGATTATCAATAGTATCAGTAATAACTAAATTTTTTATTACAGAATTTTTAATTTTTTTGACTGCATCACCACTTAATACACCATGAGTAATATAAGCATATACTTCTTTTGCTCCTCTTTGTTTCAAAGCTTTTGCAGCATTTACAATTGTTCCACCGGAGTCGATTATATCATCAACAATAATACAAGTTTTTCCTTTTACATCACCAATTACATTCATCACTTGTGACTGACCTGGTTTAGGTCTTCTTTTATCTACTATAGCTAGACCAGCGTTTAAAATTTTACCCAAAGATCTTGCTCTTTCTGTTCCCCCAACATCAGGTGCGATACAAATTATATTTTTATTCTTTATTTTTTTCTTAACATGTCTTGCAAAAATTGGCGTTGAAAACAGATTGTCCACAGGAATATCAAAAAAACCTTGAATTTGTCCAGCATGTAAATCTACAGTTACAACTCTATCTGCCCCAGCTTTAGTAATTAAATTTGATACCAATTTTGCAGATATCGATGTTCTAGGTACAACTTTTCTATCTTGTCTGGCATAACCAAAATAAGGGATAACAGCTGTTATATTTTTTGCTGATGATCTTTTAAGTGCATCAATACATAATAATAATTCCATCAGATTATCATTAGCAGGAGATGAAATTGATTGAATTATAAAAATACTATTTCCTCTAATATTTTCATTGATTTCAATATATATCTCTCCATCAGCAAATTTTCTAATACTGGAGTTCACGAGTTTTGATTTTAAATATTTTGAAATATTTTTACTTAAAGCTTTATTGCTATTTCCAGTTAATAATTTCATTGAAAAGTTTAATTAATCATAATTATTGAAATATTTCTACCATAATCATCATGTTTCAATTTTATAGATCGTCTGGCACTAAAATAATTATTTTTGCAATCAAAAGTATCAATATTTATATGATCAATATTGATTATTTTCATAATTTTCAATTGAGATTTAATGTAACCTGGTAAATCAAAATAAAGTACATTTTTTCTTGTCTTAAAGAACTTTTTATTTTTTTTGTCTTTTTTGATGAATTTTTTCGAAAGATCCTCTTTTACGTTATAACTTTTTTGTGAGATGCATGGACCTATTGCAACGTGAATATCATTAATATCACAGCCTTTTCTAAGCAAAAAATTTATTACTTTGGGCACTATATTTTTATAAGCACCTTTCCAACCAGCATGTATAGCACCAATAATTTTTTTTTTATGATCATATATTAATATTGGAACACAATCTGCTGTCAAAATACCAATTGGTAATTTTTTTTGATTTGTAATTACTGCATCTGCATTAAATTTCTTTTTATTTTTTAATGAAATTCTATTTATAAAAATAAATTTATTACTATGAGTTTGATTCAATAAAATGATATTTTTTGAATATTTATCAATTTTATTTTTAACAATTTCTAAGTTTTTATAAATATTAATTTTTTTGTCAAAAGAACCAGGACCACAATTTAAGCTTCTATAGATACCTTTTGATTTTCCACCTGCTCTATTAAAAAAACCATGAGAAATACTTTTAAATTTTTTAAATTTTTTTGAATTTATCAGACTAAAATCCTAATTTAAAATTACTTTCTTTATTTTGAACCAACATTACCTTAAAGAGATTCCCCATTTGTTTTTGATTTATCAACCTGTCAAGTCTGTAAAAAATATCAGCTTTTTTCATAAAAGTTAAATTTTTTGATATAATCTCAGCTCTTTGTATAATACCCATTTTTATCAAAAAATTTCTTTGTGTAGTAATTTTATTCTTAAGACCACCTAAATTACTTATTATTTTTTTGAATAAGTAAAAATTTATTTTATGAGTTATGTCAGAGTTACCAATATTTTTTAAAACATTTGAATATTTATGATTTGATACTGCCTGAAGAGTATTTTTCATGCTCTTTTCTAAATAGCCATAATCTACTATTAACAAACCACCTTTATTTTTTTTTATAATTTTAGATATATCTTTTAAATAGTTGATCCCATCCTCAGAATATTCAATAAATTTTTGACCTTGCGTTATCTTATATCTAATTTTTCTTTCATATAAGTTCATATTTATTTCTTTATCAAAAAAAAAAGCCATTTTTTTGTTTTTTAAATTTACAAATCTTTCAAACCATAAATTTTCCAATTTAATAAATTGTTTTATTGCAATCGAGTCAAAAAATTCATTAGCAACAAAAATTGTAGGTAACTTATTTATTTCTTTGAGATTAGATATCCATTTTACTTTTTTATCTTTAAGTTTCTTTTTTTGAATTTTGATTAGAGTCGGACTTTTTTCATATATATAAATTTTACATGAATTTTTAAAATCATGGAATTTTTCAAAACTTTCAGTAAAAATTTTTATCATTTCACCATTACCAGCTCCCAATTCTATCAAATTAAAATTTTTTGGAGATCCTAAATTTTTCCAAAAACTCAAAATCCATATTGCAATCATCTCAGAAAATAATCGTGAAATATTTGGCGCAGTAATAAAGTCACCTTTTTGTCCAAAAGGGTTTTTTTTTATGTAATATCCGAATTTTTTATCATATAGCGAAAAGTTAATGTATTCATCTAAAGGAATATTAATTTTTTGTTTCAATTTCATGCTTTTTAACTGTTAAATAAATACCAATTATTAAAAAAATTAAACTCATAATTTGTCCCATAGTTAAATTAATAATTAGATAGCCCAATTGTTCATCTGGTAATCTGAAAAATTCGATTATAAATCTAAACAATGAATAAAAAATCAAAAAAACTCCTGAGATGAAACCTGGAATTTTCAAATATTTTTTACTCCAAAAATAAAATAAAATTATAAAAAGTATAAACCCTTCAAGAAAAGCTTCATACAATTGTGATGGATGTCTATATAAATCATCAATTTGAATAAATTTTACACCCCAGGGTAATTTTGTTACCTTGCCATACAATTCAGAATTAATAAAGTTTGAAATTCTTCCAAAAAAAATTCCAATAGGGGCAACTAATGCAACTATATCTAAAAATTCATAAGGATTTAGATTATTTTTTTTTGAAAACCAAATTGTAACAATTATAACACCCAAAAGACCACCATGGAAAGACATTCCACCTTGCCAGATTTTTAAAATATCAATTAAATTATTTGAATAGTAACCTAGATTATAAATTAGAACATATCCTAGCCTTCCTCCAATAATTATACCTAAAATTATGTATGTAATATAATCATCAAATTTTTCTTTAATATCATAATTTGTAATGAAAACTTTTTTACTTAAAAACCAGCCAATTAGAATTCCAAAAATATATGCTAAAGAGTACCATTTTATTTCCAAGGAGAAAATCTGTAAAGCGACTGGGTCAAAATTATTAGTGAACATTTATTATAATAATTATATTCTATAAGTATAATAAGTTATTAAAAAAATATATGAAAAACTCTAAATTTATTATTGATAAACTTGCAAAGTTATTTGAACAAGGACTAATTTCATCTAAAGACCTAACAAATGAATTAATGACTATTTTAAAGTCAAAAAGAGATGAAATTGTTTTTAGAATGAAATTAACCAGTAAAGACGAGTTTGAAGTGCTTTCAAAAAGAGTGGAAATTTTAGAAAAAAAAATAACTCAACTTAATAAAGTTAAAAAAAAAAAAATTAAACAGGTAAAAAAATCTTAACTCCTAAGCCATTGATTGATGATTTTTCTAATCTAATATTTCCGCCATGGGATCTAATTATATCTGATGCTATTGATAGACCTAATCCTACACTGGATTTTGAATCCGCTCTTCCTCTGTCAATTTTATAAAATGGCTTAAATACATTTTCATACTCATTGACAGGTATTCCTGGCCCATTGTCCTCAATCTTAATGAAAAGATTATTATTACTTTTTAAAACTTCTATTTTAACTTTATCGCCATATTTGATCGAATTATCTATAATGTTATTTATACATCTTTGAATTAGATTTTTTCTACCATTAAAATAAATTTCAGACGGTATGATAGTTGAAATATTCTTATTATTATATTTTTTTACTATATTAATTAGTAAATCACTTAAATTAAACTTTTCATCTTTCTCTAGAAATGACGAACTTGTAAATTGAAGATACTCATTAAGCATCTTTTCCATTTCATTAATATCCTCAGATAATTTATTGGCTAATTCCTTATCTTTTATAAAAGCCAGTTGTAACTTCATTCTTGTTAAAGGCGTTCTTAAATCATGACTTATTCCCGATAACATTTCTGATCTTTGATTAAGATGTCTAAGAATTCTTTTTCTCATTCTATCAAATTCATAACCTGCTTGTCTTATTTCTGCAGCTCCTGATGGTTTATATTCCTCAATTTCTTCACCTCTACCAAATTTTTCTGCTGCTCTTGCTAATTTAGAAATTGGTCGTGTTTGATTTTTTAAAAAAATTAGTGAAATAATAACCATTATAATTGCAGGTACAGTTATCCATAAAGCAAATATTCTAGCTGAAGAGCTAGTAACTCTATCTTTAGGAACTAAAAATTTAAAATATCCATTTTGATATTTAATTCTTAAATCTATTAGCTCTTTATAATTAGTTGTATTAAACCAAAAATTTTGAAATCCAAATCTAGATTTTAGTTCGCGTCTTAAGGTTCTATCAATTGGACTAAACCATCTTTCATCATAATCGTAATTGAATTTTTCATCTTTTATAAACTCAATATTTAAATCTTGATAAACAGAAAAAAGATTTTTTATTTCATCCTTATCATAGATTTCATCATTATATACTTCAATAAAAGTATTAATTTCATTTATTAGAGATCTAGTCATTCCTTTGTTTGTTTTAATCCACAAACTATCAAAAAAAACAATTGTTATAACTATTTGAAGAACAATAACTGGAATGGCTACAATTAGAAGAGCACGATAAAATAAAGTTTTTGGTAAGATATTTTTAACAAACTTATTCAATCCATAAAACATATCCAACACCTCTAATAGTTTGTAAAAATTTAGGATTTTTTGGATCCATTTCAATTTTTTTTCTTAACCTAGTAATTATTACGTCAATAGATCTCTCTTTATCTAAATTGATTAATAAACCTATATCCTCTCTTGAAAAAGTTTTACCTGGGTAATTAATCATTTTTTCTAATATTTTTTTTTCTGTATTATTTATTTTATATTCATTTTTATTCTTAATTATCAATTGTTTATCTAAATCAACCTTCACATTTTGAAATTCAATCACTCTATGTTGATTATTTTTTTTTGTTTTTTCGATAATGTTTTGAATTCTAAGAATCAGTTCTTTAGGTTCAAAAGGTTTTGGCAAGTAATCGTCAGCCCCAATTTCTAATCCTTCTATTCTTTCATTTGGTTCTCCTTTGGCTGTTAAAAGAATTATCGGGGTAATTAATTTTTTTTTATGATCTCTTAAAAATTCTAAACCACTTTTTCCTGGCATCATAATATCTAAAATAATTAAGTCAAATTTTATGATTTTTATTTTTTTTTCGGCATCCTCAGCATTATCTGCAGTGGTAACTAGATAATTATTTTCAATTAAATATTTTTTAACTAATGATCTTATACCATCGTCATCATCAACAACCAAAATATGTGCTATAAAATTATCCATTTATAATTTTTTTTAACACGTTATCAAAATTAATCACTTCTTCAGAGCTTGACTCCAGTAGGGCATTATAGATTCTTTTCTTTTGAATTTCGAAAATTTCATTAAATATTTTTTTTCCTTTTTCATTTAAATAAAGATGTTTGACTCTAGTATCTTGTTCATTTTTTTTAAAAAAAATTACTTCAATTTTAATTAAATCTTTAAGCACTCTATTTAAACTCTGTTTTGTAACCTTAAGTTTTTTTAGTAATTCTGAAATAGAAATCCCCTCATACATAGATAATAAATGGATTACTTTTTGATGGGCTAAGCCGATTGAGTACTTATCTAATATCATTTTTGAATCTGAAAATGTTTCCCTATATCCAATAAATAATTTTTCTATTAAATCTTTCAATTGATCGTCTTTTAGATATAAAAGTTCTTTCATTTTAGGTAAGTTATATTGACATATTATAGATACAAAGATACTTTTTTAAAAATAATTTTTTTATATTTCATAGATGATACCCTACGATAAGAGATCAGGTAAAATATGGTACAATGGTGATCTAGTGGATTGGTCAGATGTTAAATTACACGTATTAAGCCATGGATTACATTATGCAAGTTGTGTATTTGAGGGAGAAAGAGTTTATGATGGCTCAATATTTAAGCTTGAAGAACATACTTCAAGATTGTTCCATTCAGCAAAAAGAATGGGATTTGAAATTCCTTATAGCGAGGATGAAATTAATTTGGCTAGCAAAAAAATTATTTTGAATCAAAAAGTTAAAAATGGTTATGTGAGGCCTGTTGCTTGGAGAGGAAGTGAAATGATGGCTATTTCCGCACAACAAACCAAAATACATGTTGCAATTGCAACTTGGGAATGGGGTTCATATTTTGATCCTAAACTCAAAGTGGAAGGTATTAAATTAAATATTTCAAGCTGGAGAAGGCCAGCTCCAAATACAATTCCTTGGGACACAAAAGCTTCAGGATTATATATGATTTGCACTCTTTCAAAACATGAAGCAGAAAAACAGGGATATGCAGATTCTTTGATGCTTGATCACGAGGGAAACGTAGCAGAAGCAACTGGGGCTAATATTTTTTTTAAAGATGAAAATGGAGAATTACATACTCCGATACCAGACTCTTTTTTAGATGGAATTACTCGTAGGACAGTAATTGAAATTGCAAATTCCAAAAATATAAAAGTTCATGAAAGAAAAATTAGTCCTAAAGAACTTTCAAATTTTAAAGGATGTTTTTTAACTGGAACTGCTGCAGAGGTTACACCTGTTTCATGTATTTCAGAAAATCAATTTAAAGTGTGCGAAATGATAATTGATTTAAATGAGAGCTATCAAGCTTTAGTAAAAAAGAAAAAAGCTGCTTAATCTTTGCTGTCTTCAGAAATAGCATGGTCAATTCCTTTTCTCATGTACTCATAACCAGTAAAAAGAGTTAAAGCAGCTGATAGCCACAGTAGAATTATACCTATTGTTTGAGCATTATAATCTTGAAAATTAATAATTTTATTTCCAGTCTCCCCTGATAGTAAAAGAGCAATAGAAATCATTTGTAAAACTGTTTTTAATTTTGCTAAGTTTGATACAGGGAGTTTTATTTTGCCTTTTGCTAAAAATTCTCGCAGTCCGGATATTAATATTTCTCTTGTTAAAATTATTATTGCTGCAATTACTTCGTAGTTTTTAATAGTTCCATCCATAACTAAGAGAATGAGAGCTGTCGCAACAATGATTTTATCAGCTATTGGATCTAATAATTCACCCAATTTAGATTCCTCACCAAGAAATCTTGCTAACATTCCATCTAAAAAATCCGTAAAAGAAGCAACTATAAATAAAATCAAAGCAGTTAAATCTCCATAAAAACCTGGCAAGTAAAATGCTAATACAAAAAAAGGTACGATTAAAATTCTGCCAACTGTTAAAATATTGGGTATTTTTCTAAGCATATTTATTTTTTACTCATGAAAGAAATTATATATTTTTTTTGCAACTTTTTCCTCAACACCTTCAACTGATTTTATTTCATCAAGACTAGCTGACTCAACTGCCCGCGCTGAGCCAAAATGATTTAATAAAGCTCTTTTTCTGATAGAGCCTATCCCTTCAATTTGATCAAGCAATGATTTGCTAATTCCTTTTTTCCTTTTAGCTCTATGGGCACTTATGGCAAATCTGTGAGATTCATCCCTAATTCTTTGAAGAAAAAAGAGGGTAGGGTCGTTTTTTGCAAATTTAAATTCTTTACCATTATGGAAAAAAACTTCATTACCACTATTTCTTTGTTTCCCTTTGGCTATTGCGACTATTGGTAAATCATGAAGCCCCAATTCATTTAGAGTTTCTCTTGCAACAGAGTATTGGCCTTTTCCACCATCAATGAGGACTAAATCAGGAAAAGTTAGATAGTTATCTTTTTCTTGGATAGCTCTTTTAAATCTTCGATTTAGTACTTCACGCATCATACCATAGTCATCTTGTTCATTCTTTTGAATTTTAATGTTAAATTTTCTATACCTTTTTTTAATAAATCCTTCATCTCCATAGGCGATTAATGCTCCAACACTATTAGTTCCTTGGATATGACTATTATCGTAAACTTCTATTAAATTAATATTAGTTTCTAGATTAAATTTATTAGCGACTGCATCAAATAATTCTTTATTATTCTGACTTTCATAAAGTTTTCTAGTTAGGCTATCTTTAGCATTTTTAATTACCTGATTAATTACTTTTAACTTTGATCCTTTTTTTGCAACAGATATATCAATTTGTTTTTCCTCTTTTTGAGATAGAGTTTTTTCAATTAAAATTTTTTCTTTGATTTCTTCAGATAATATAATTGATGAAGGAACACTTTTATTTTCATAAAATTGAGAAACAAAAGAATTCAATATATCACTTAGATTTTCATCAGGATCATGCTTTGGAAAAAAAGCTTGATTACCCCAATTTTGTTTTGAACGATAAAAGAAAACCTGAATGCAAGTTTTACCAGACTCTTTATAACCGGCGATTACATCAGCTTCAATTAAATTTGCTTCATTAATTCTTTGAGATGATTGAATAATATTCAAAGATTTTATTCTATCTCTTAAGATTACAGCTTTTTCAAAATCTAAATTATCACTTGCCTTTTCCATTTGGTCTGAGAGACTTTTTTGTATTTTTCTTGATTTACCAGATACAAATTCAATCGCATCATCGACTGTTTTATTATAGTCATCTTTTTCTATATACCCAACACATGGACCAGAACATCTTTTGATTTGATATAAAATACAAGGGCGCTCTCTATTTTTAAAAACTGTATCATCACAAACTCTTAATTGAAAAATTTTTTGTATCATTTTTATAGTCCAATTTGCAGATCCAGCAGATGCGAATGGACCAAAATAAAAACCTTCTTTCGTTTTTTTCCCTCTATGTCTTTTTATTTGTGGCCATTTATCTTTATTACCGATAAAAATAAATGGAAAAGACTTATCATCTCTTAAAAGAATATTAAATTTTGGTTTATATTTTTTGATTAAATTCGCTTCAAGAAGTAGAGCTTCACTTTCATTTGATGTAGTTGTTATCTCAAGTTTTTTTGTTTGAGACAACATTCTTTCAGTTCTTATAATATGATTTTTTTCTGCTATATAACTTTTAAGTCTGTTAGGTAAATTTTTTGCTTTACCTACATAGAGAATATCCCCTTTGTCATTTAACATCCTGTAAACACCAGGAAGTTTAGGAATTAGAGGTAGTTCTTTTTTTATTACTTCTTTACCAATTTCAGAACTTATCATGACTTCTTTTTTTGGTAATTTGTATACCAACAGATGAACATTGTTTTAAAATTTCTAATTTTTCAATTTTTAACATTATCTTTGCAATTCTTTTATCTTTAAACAGTTCATCAAAAACAGCCTCAGCAAGAGTTTCCAAAAAATTATAATGTTTCTTTTTGACCAACTTTGAAATGAGTTTGACAATAGTGCTGTAGTTAACAATAGATTTTATGTCTTTATCATTTGATGGTTTTTTATCTTGATAATCTATTTCAAGACTAAATTTTATTTTTTGGGCTTTTTCTTTTTCAAAATCATAATAGCCAAGTTTCAAATCTAAAATTAATTCGTTGATTAATATCTTTTTTTCGTAATTAAATAACGATTTGTTTTTATCAATTTTTATAATTTTAAAATTATTTTTTTTCACTCTTTTCCTTTAATTATATCAGGTGTTTGCCAATTTAAGCTTTGACCACTATCTATTGCCAAAACTTGACCTGTAATAGAACTGTTTTTTATAAAAAAGTCAACTGCATTACAAATCTCATTTACATCAACTTGTTGTTTAAGTGGAGTTGCTAAATATTGATTTTTAAAGTGTTTTTCAGATTGTCTTTTATTTTTAATTGTTGGTCCAGGAGCTATTCCATTAACTCTTATATTAGGTGAAAGGCTCATCGCACTAGTTTTGGTCAAAGTATATAAACCAGTTTTGCTTAATGTGTATGAGAAAAAAAATGGGGTTAGTTTAAATACTCTTTGATCAATTATATTAATAATATTGTTATTTTTGCCTCTAATATTCTTTGAAAATTCTTTTGATAAAAGAGCAGGAGCTTTAAGATTTATAGAAATATGTTTTTCCCAGCTTTTAGACGTAAAATTTTCTAATTTATCATTTTCAAATAATGAGGCATTATTTATTAAGCAGTCAAAAAATTTCATTTTTGATTTTGAAAATTTTATAATTTTAATGATATCTTTTTCCTTACTAAGATCTCCTTTAACTAAATAAATTTTTGTTCCATAATATTGAAGTTTTTTCTTTAGATTTTCAGCTTTTGATTTAGATTTATGGTATTGAATTACAATTTGCTTATTTGGACCTGATAATTTTTCAGCTATAGCAGCACCAATTCTTGTTGCTCCACCAGAAATAATTATCCTTTGTGCTTCCATTTTTTATCTCTTTTTTTGGTAACCTTAGTTCCTGGCATGCCCATTGTCGATCTACCTTTTGGATAAAGTTTATTTTTCACGTCATATTGTCTTATTTTTGGGTTTAATGTGATTTCTAATTCAGTACTTTCTAATTTTCTTATCTCATCTCTTATTTTGGCTGCTTCTTCAAACTCCAAGTTAGAAGCTGCTTCTTTCATTTTTTTGTCGAGAGCTTTTAAGTGTTTCTTAAGATTTCCTCCAACATTAGAACCTTCACTAATTTTTACATAATCTTTTTCGTAAACACTCTCTAAAATATCATTAATTTCTTTTTTAACTGTCTTAGCATCAATTTTGTTTTTTTTGTTATATGCTAATTGGATTTTTCTTCTTCTTTCAGTTTCTTGGATTGCCTTTTTGATACTCTTCGTTTCTTTATCAGCATAAAGAATAACTTTTCCATCTACATTTCTAGCGGCCCTTCCTATAGTTTGTATTAATGAAGTTTCTGATCTTAAAAACCCCTCTTTATCAGCATCTAAAATTCCAACTAAAGCACATTCAGGTATGTCTAATCCTTCCCTCAATAAATTAATTCCGACTAAAACATCAAAGACACCCATTCTTAAATCTCTCATGATTTCTATTCTTTCAAGTGTGTCTATATCTGAATGGAGGTACCTTACTTTTACTCCATTTTCATGAAGGTATTCTGTTAAGTCTTCTGCCATTTTTTTTGTTAAAGTTGTAACCAAAACTCTATGATTATTTTCAATTACTTTTTTACATTCATGCATTAAATCATCTACTTGGTTTTTAGCGGGTCTTATTTCTACAGGTGGATCAATTAAACCTGTAGGTCTAATAACTTGATCTATAAACTTTCCTTTTGTTTGTTCTAATTCCCAAGGACCAGGAGTCGCAGAAACAAATACTGTTTGAGTTCTCATCAGATCCCATTCTTCAAATTTTAACGGTCTGTTATCCATACAAGATGGAAGCCTAAAACCATATTCAGCTAAAGTACTTTTTCTAGACCTATCTCCTTTGTACATTCCATTAAGTTGAGGAACAGTTACATGACATTCATCAACAAAAATTAAAGTATTATCTGGAAAGTATTCAAATAGAGTGGGTGGAGGTTCTCCTGGCTTTCGTCCAGATAAAAATCTCGAATAATTTTCAATACCAGCACATGAACCAGTAGCTTCTATCATCTCAAGATCAAATTTAGTTCGTTCCTCTAATCTTTGAGCTTCAAGCAACTTGTTTTCCGCTCTGTGTTTTTTAAGCGTTATCTCTAATTCTTTTCTAATGTTGATTATGGCTTGTTCTACAGTTGGTTTTGGAGTTATGTAGTGACTATTTGCATAAACTTTAACTAAACTTAGCTCTCTTACTTGATCACCTGTAAGCGGATCAAATTCTTCAATTTTTTCAAGTTTATCTCCAAACAAACTAAGTCTCCAAGCTCTATCCTCTAAATGAGATGGAAATATCTCTAAATATTCTCCACGAGCTCTAAAAGTACCTCTATAAAAATTTTGATCATTACGTTTATATTGTAAAGCAACTAGGGATTTTATTATTTGTTCTCTATTGTAATCATAATTTTTTTGAAGTGTTAAAGTCATTTTACTATAAGCTTCAACTGATCCTAATCCATAAATACAAGATACGCTGGCAACAATTAATACATCATCTCTTTCTAGCAGAGATCTTGTTGCAGAGTGTCTCATTCTGTCTATCTGTTCGTTAATAGATGCTTCTTTTTCAATATATGTATCTGATCTCGGGACGTAGGCTTCAGGTGTATAATAATCATAATAAGATACAAAATATTCAACTGCGTTATCTGGAAAAAATGTTTTCATCTCACCGTATAGCTGTGCAGCAAGAGTTTTGTTTGGAGCTAAAATTAATGCTGGTCTATTGGTTGCTTCAATTACCTTGGCCATTGTGAAAGTTTTTCCTGAACCAGTTACTCCTAGTAATACCTGATTAAATTCTTCTTTATTTGCTCCTTTAACTAATTTTTTTATAGCCTCTGGCTGATCACCTGCGGGCTTAAAATCTGATTTAATTTTAAATTTTTTACCACCTTCAAGTTTTCCACTAATTTTAGGATTTTTGCTCTGGATATCTGTAATTAAATCTTGATAAGTATTTTCCATATATTAAAGAACGTAGTAGAATTAATTTATATTTCAATGAGCATAATATCAGACAGTTTAAAAAGAATTAAACCATCACCAACTATTGCTGTTACTCAAAAAGCAAGAGAACTTAGGGCAGCTGGAAAAGATGTAATTGGTCTAGGAGCTGGTGAGCCAGATTTCGACACTCCAGACAATATTAAAGATGCAGCAATTCAAGCAATCAAAAACGGAGATACTAAGTATACAGCGGTTGATGGAACTCCAGCTTTAAAGAAAGCTATTGTTGAAAAATTTAAAAGAGAGAACAAATTAGAATTTACTACTGACCAAATAACAGTTGGTACTGGTGGAAAGCAAGTTCTTTATAATGCTTTCATGGCAACTTTAAATAAAGGTGATGAAGTAATAATTCCTGCACCTTTTTGGGTTTCATATCCTGATATGGTTTTATTAGCTGGAGGTAAACCAAAAATTGTAAAATGTGATGAAAAAGATAGTTTTAAACTTACTGCTAAAAAACTTCAAAAAGCAATCTCCAAAAAAACTAAATGGTTAATTTTGAACTCACCATCAAATCCAACTGGAGCAGGTTATACAAAAAATGAAATTGAAGACTTGGCTAAAATATTAATGAAAAACAAAAAAGTCTATATTTTAAGTGATGATATCTATGAACATATCAAATATGATAATTTCAATTTTTTTACAATTGCTCAAATATCCAAATTAAAAGATAGAACATTAACAATGAATGGAGTAAGTAAATCATATGCAATGACAGGGTGGAGAATTGGATATGCAGCTGGTCCAAAAGATATAATTAAAGCTATTGGTAAAATTCAATCTCAATCAACTTCGAACCCTTCTTCTGTAAGTCAGGCAGCAGCTGTTGAAGCTCTAAATGGATCACAAGATTTTATTAAAGAAAGATCTGATGCATTTAAGCGGAGAAGAGATTTCGTTGTAAAAAGTTTAAATAATATTAAAGGAATAAATTGTTTGACGCCCAACGGAGCTTTTTATGTATTTCCAAACTGCAAAGGTTTGTTAAACAAAAAGACAAAGCTTAAATCAGACACCGATTTTGTTCAAAAATTGCTTGAAAAAGAAAATGTAGCAGTTGTACAAGGTTCTGCGTTTGGTTTGGAGGGCTATTTTAGAATTTCCTATGCTACTTCAATGGATAATTTAAAAAAAGCTATGCAAAGAATAAAATCCTTTTGCGAAAGTATTTCTTAAACTAATGAGCTAAAAACTTTTCAGCCTCCAAGGCTGCCATACATCCCATACCAGCTGCAGTGACTGCTTGTCTAAATGTCTTATCTTTAACATCTCCAGCAGCGTAAACACCTGGAATATTTGTTTCTGTTGAGTCAGGTTTTGTAATTAAATAACCTTCTTGATCCATATTTAATTGATCTTTAAATAATTGAGTTGCCGGATCATGACCAATTGCTATGAATAATCCATCAAGTTTGATTTCATCTACTTTGTTTGTTTTAACGTTTTTTACTTTTATTCCTTTTACATTTTTTGGCTCTTTATCACCCATAACATCTTCGACTATAGAGTTCCAAATAATTTCTATTTTTTTATTATCCATTAATTTTTTTTGAAGTAGTTTTTCGGCCCTCAAGCTATCCCGCCTATGTATTAATTTTACTTTTGATGCAAATTTTGTGAGGAACATTGCCTCCTCAACTGCCGCATTACCTCCACCAACTACAGCAACCTCTTTGTCTTTGAAGAAAAAACCGTCACAAGTAGCACAAGCTGAGACACCAAAACCTCTATATTCTTGCTCTGATTTTAAATTAAGCCATCTTGCCTGAGCACCCGTTGAAATGATGATGCTATCAGCAGTATATTTCTGACCGCTATCACCTATTGCTTCAAAGGGTTTTAATTTTAAATTTACCGATGATATATGATCTTCAATCATCTCTGTTCCTACTGCTTTTGCCTGATCTTTCATTTGATCCATTAACCACGGTCCTTGTATAACATCAGCGAATCCAGGATAATTTTCTACATCAGTTGTAGTTGTTAATTGACCACCTGGGGCTGAACCATAAACTAAAATAGGTTTAAGCATTGCTCTTGCAGCATAAACAGCTGCAGTATATCCAGCTGGACCGGATCCAATTATTAACACTTTTGTGTGTTTAGTTGGATTTTGACTCATATGAAAGCTATATAGTAATTAATGTCTAAATTAAAAGGTTTATTATTGTCCGAAGGAATGCATGGCATGATTAGCCAAGTTGAGGGTTTGGCAAAAGCATTGGACCTAGATTTTACACACGAAAAAATTGAACTTAATAACTTTTGGAAACGAATTCCTCCAAAAATAACTCCAGTCCAAAATTTTGTCTTTAATAATAAGATAGAAAATAAGTTCGATATTATTATTTCCTGTGGAAGAAAAAGTGTAATTCCTTCAATTTTTTTAAAGAAAAAATTTGGAAAAAAGATCATAAATATCCATATTCAAAATCCAAAAGTTTCATTAGATAACTTTGATTTTGTTATAATTCCTGAGCATGACGGATTAGACGGAAGAAATGTTATTACAAGCAAAGGAGCAATTCACTATTTAAGAAATGAAGAATTAGATCAAAATGCTAATTATCTAAAATCTCAGATTAATAAAGATAAGGTTGTCACGTTGATTTTAGGAGGACCAAATAGATATTACGATTATGAAGAAAAAACTATTAAGGAGATTTTTACTAAAATTAGTGAAAATTTTATAAGTAAAGGTTTTCAGTTAATATTTATTCCTTCAATGAGAACACCTAAAAAAATTATCAATTTAGCAAAGAGCCATTTTGATAAAAATCAAATTGTTATTACTGAGATTGATAAAAAAGCCTATCTTTCATCATTAAAACTTTGTGATTACATAGTCGTCACATGCGATTCCACTTCAATGATATCTGAATCTGCCATAACAGGAAAACCAATTTATGTAGCACAAATGCCTTCAATTAAAAAAAATAAGAGATTTTTAAAATTTTTTGAATTATTTAAATCTTTAAACATAATAAAAGATTTAGGTAATTCAGTAGAAAATTGGAATTATGAAAAACTTAATGAAACTGAAAGAATATCAAGATATATAAAAGAAAAAATTAAAAATTATGAATTTTCTTAATTCAATTTTAAATCAATCAAAAAAACATGAATTTCCATTTGAACATTGGGAGTATAATAATGCTTTGACAGATAATCAAATTAAAGAAATAATAAATACTGACATTCCAGATTTGAGTAAACATAATTTGTCTTACGATGGGACTAGAGCAATTGATGGTGGAGCAGCAGAGTTTAGAGAGGGAATTGCATCAGGTGGTAAAGCATTAAAGTTTAGATGTTTTATAACTAAAGATAATGCTTTCCAATTTCCAAAATTAGTTGATTTTATCAATGAACTTCAATCGAAAAAGACTTACGAAATAATTTCTAGAATGATTAAAAAAGATTTGTCTAATTCATATGTAAGAGTTGAGGTAATTTGTGATAGAGAGGGTTTTTGGCTTAAGCCTCATTGTGATATTAAAGAAAAATTAGTGTCAGGTTTAATATTTGTAAATAAGACTAATGAGTCAGAAGATTTGGGAACTGATTTCTATGATAAAAACTTAAATAAAGTTAAAACAGTTCCTTATAAGCATAATTATGGATATCTATTTACAAGTGGTCCTGATACATGGCATGGGATGGAAAAGAAAAAAATTAAAAAAGAAAGACGTTGTATTCAAGTAAATTATGTTACTTTTCCAACAGATTGGAAAGTAGAGTGAGGTAATAATCTTCAAAATTAAACAATTGTTAAATTTGCAAATAACCCGATTACAAATAAAAAACCAAACATTAAACAAATACCAATAACCGCTTTTAATTGATCACTATTTGAATTATCATTTATCTTCCAATAATTTTTTGTATTTAATTCGAAATTTCTTGAGATTTTTTTTTTATCAATTGGGAAGTCTAAAACTTCTGCATTGATTAATTTTATTTTCTTTTCAACAGCATTTTCAATATATTTGTTAAGTTCAGAGCTCATTTTTAGTTTAATACATTAAATATAAAAAAAAAAATTTTCACAATGAGATGATTAATCATTTTGGGTTCAACTATAAAGTGAATCAACCCATTTCTTGGAGGGAACAAACTTCAAGTTTTTTTGTCTTTAATGATTTAATTCCCTCAATGCATGCAAGGGCAGTAGACATATTAGTGCAATAAGGGACTTTATTTTTTAATGTTGCTCTTCGCAAAGCTATCGCATCATTTAGCCTGTGCTCACTATTTCCTCCTCCAGTATTTATTACTAGGGCTATTTTTTTTGAGTTTAAAATATCAACTATATGTGGTGATCCACTACTAACCTTATTTATTATTTTACATTTCATTTTATGTTTTCTAATATAATTTGCTGTCCCTTTAGTTGCACAAAGTTTAAAATTTAATTTTAGTAACTCTTTTGCCAAATAAATCCCCTCATCTTTATGTGAGTCTTTTAAAGAAATAAATGCCAAGCCTTTTTTTGGTAAAGAATTTGCGGATGCTATTTGACTTTTTGCAAAAGCCATACCAAAATTTTTATCAAAACCCATAACTTCTCCCGTTGATTTCATTTCAGGTCCTAAAAGCAAATCACTGTTAGGAAATTTGTTAAATGGAAAAACAGCTTCTTTAACTGCATACATGCCCTTAGATTTATCTTTCAAATTAAATTTTGTTAATTTTTCTCCTGTCATTACTCTTGATGCAATTTTGGCTAAGGGCAAACCTTTTGCTTTAGATACAAAAGGAACAGTTCTGCTAGCCCTTGGATTAACTTCAATGACATAAATTTCGTCTTTTTTAATAGCAAACTGTACATTCATAAAACCCTTTACCTTTAATGCAATTGCAAGTTTTTTTGTTTGATTTTCTATTTCTTTTAAAAGAAATGGTTTTATAGATATAGGAGGCAGACTACACGCAGAGTCTCCTGAATGAATACCAGCTTCTTCAATATGCTGCATAATTCCAGCAACATGAACATTTTTCCCATCTGATATTGCGTCTACATCTACTTCCATTGCGTGATCTATAAACTTATCTATCAAAATAGAGTTTTCTTCTGCAGCTTTAAATGCTTCCTCAACAAATTTTTTTAATTGATTTTTTTCATGAACAATTTCCATTGCTCTGCCTCCTAAAACATAAGAAGGTCGAACCATCAATGGTAATCCAATTTTATCTGCAATCTTTATTGCTTGTTTAAATGTTTTTGCAATTCCACTCTCTGCCTGTTTTAATTTTAATTTATTCAATAAGTTTCTAAATCTGTCTCTATCTTCAGCTAAATCAATAGAGGAATATTGTGTTCCTAATACTGGAAGTTTGTTATCATATAAAAATTTTGCAAGTTTGATAGGTGTTTGACCACCAAATTGAGCTATCACCCCAATTAAATTTCCTCTTTCTTTTTCCTTCTTAATTATATTAAAAATATATTCTTCTTTTAAAGGTTCAAAATATAATCGATCACTCGTATCAAAGTCAGTTGACACTGTTTCAGGGTTACAGTTTACCATGATAGTTTCAAAACCAGCATCTTTTAATGAAAAACTAGCCTGACAACAACAATAATCAAATTCTATTCCTTGACCAATTCTATTTGGTCCTCCTCCAAGAATGATTATTTTTTTCTTATTTGATGGTTCCGCTTCGCATTCTGAATTTATTGAAAAACTTCTTTGATACGTAGAATACATATAAGGTGTAAAAGACTTAAATTCAGCTGCACACGTGTCTACTTTTTTATATACTGGCAATATTTTGAGTGCTGATCTTTTCATTCTAACAATGTTTTCAGGAGTTTTTGTTAATTCAGACAGTTTTTTATCTGAAAATCCTATTGATTTTATCTTGTTAAATTCTGTAAAATTTTTAGGTAGTCCATCAATTTTAATTTTTTTTTCATAATCTACTATTTCTTTAATTTGTTCTAAGAACCAAAGGTCAATTTTAGATAAATTATATATTCTCTTTAATTCTATTTTTTTTCTAATTGCTTCAGCGACTAGCAATATCTTATTTGGAATAGTTTCTTTAAGTTTCTTTTCAATTTGTTTTTTATTTAAATCAAAAATTCTATCCAAACCTGAAAAACCAGTCTCTAGAGATACCAAAGCCTTTTGAAGAGACTCCTTAAAGTTCCTTCCAATCGCCATTGCTTCACCCACTGATTTCATTGATGTTCCTAAAGTAGCAGGAGAAGTTGAAAATTTTTCAAATGTAAATCTTGGAATTTTAGTTACAACATAATCTATACTTGGCTCAAATGATGCTGGAGTAACTTTAGTTATTTCATTTTTTAATTCATCTAGCGTATAGCCAATTGCTAATTTTGCAGCCACTTTCGCGATAGGAAATCCAGTTGCTTTTGATGCAAGTGCTGATGATCTTGATACACGTGGATTCATTTCAATTATAACCATTCGACCATTTTTAGGATTGATTGCAAATTGAACATTTGATCCCCCAGTTTCAACTCCAATTTTTCTTAAACATGAAATAGATGCATTTCTCATCACCTGATATTCTTTATCTGTAAGAGTTAGAGCTGGTGCTATAGTTACTGAGTCACCTGTATGAATTCCCATTGGATCAATATTTTCAATTGAGCAAATAATAATACAGTTATCTTTTTTATCTCTTACTACCTCCATTTCAAATTCTTTCCAACCCTCTAAACATTCCTCAACAAGAACTTGGCTTACAGGAGATTCATGCAAACCATTTTTTACAATTTTAAAATAATCTTTCTTAGTTTTAGCTATTCCTCCACCAAGTCCACCAAGTGTAAACGCAGGTCTTATGATTGCTGGTAATCCAATTTTTTTTAATACCTTTGATGCTTGATCATTGTTATTGACTATTTCAGATTTTGGCAGATCTAAACCAATATCAATCATATTTTTTCTAAACTTCTTTCTGTCTTCGGCATTAGAAATTGCTTTAGAATTTGCACCTATCAATTCTATTTTGTTTTTTTTTAAAATTCCTTTTTTCTCTGCTTCCATCGCAAGGTTAAGCGCAGTTTGACCGCCCATCGTAGGTAAAATTGCATCTGGTTTTTCTTTCTTGAGAATTTTTTCTAAAACATCAAGTGTAATTGGCTCAATATAAGTTTTATCTGCAACATCTGGATCTGTCATAATTGTTGCTGGATTTGAATTTATTAGGACTACTTTATAACCTTCATCTTTTAGAGCTTTGCATGCTTGTGTACCTGAATAGTCAAATTCACATGCTTGTCCTATAATTATTGGACCAGCACCTATAACCAATATTTTTTTAATATCTTTTCTTTTTGGCATTTTTTTTCATGTTGTTAATAAATTCCTGAAATAAATAAACACTATCTTGAGGTCCCGGATTAGATTCAGGATGGTACTGAACTGAAAAGATTGGTTTATTTTTTAGTTTGATACCCTCAATACTATTATCAAATAAAGATTTATGCGTGACTTCAATATTTTTTGGTAATGTTTCTTTAACTACTTCAAAACCATGGTTTTGACTCGTTATCTCAACATTATTATGAATTAAATTTTTAACAGGGTGATTTGCTCCTCTATGACCAAGTTTCATTTTCTTTGTTTTACAACCTAATGCTAATGCTAAAATTTGATGACCCAAACAAATACCAAATATTGGTAAATTT
>CACJWU010000012.1 GCA_902597215.1 uncultured Pelagibacteraceae bacterium
GAAAGTTTAGACAAAGCTTGATAAATGGACAAGTTGATAAAGAATGTTATGTTATTAGTAAAAATCTAATAAAATTCTAATATATTATTCTTGAAATCATCTGATTAATTAGTAGATTGTTATTGCCAGATAAATGACTTGTCGCTTTAATTTTTAAAAGAGGAAAGTCCGGGCTCTACAAGGACACAGTGCCAGTTAACAGCTGGCGGGGGCAACCCCAGGGATAGTGCCACAGAAAATAAACCGCCATAACATGGCAAGGGTGAAAAGGTGTGGTAAGAGCGCACCGGTTCTATTGGTAACAATGAACGCTGGAAAACCCCACTGAGAGCAAGACTAAGTAGAGATGACATTGTGATAAACTAAAAGCCGTCCTTGGCTAGTCATCAGGGTTAGTCGCTTGAACTTAAGAGTGATCTTAAGTCTAGACAAATGACAGGTTTAAATGACAGAACCCGGCTTATAGTTTATCTGGCAATCCCAGAATTTAATAAATTAAAAAGTTTCCATTTAGAATATTTATTCATGTATCTCCTGGATATAACAGCTTTAAATACTATGTATTGACACTTTAATTAAAAACCCATAATATCCCATATATTCCCAAATATAAGGGAATGAAGGGCTTTATGGTTTATGTTTTTATCAACTTACGAAAACAAATTGGACAAAAAAGGAAGGGTGTCAGTGCCTGCAAGTTTTAGATCTTATTTATCTAATTTGGGTTACAACGGAGTAATTTGTTTTCCATCATTTAATAACCATTCAATTGAGGCATGGTCTCAAGATAGGGTAGAAAAAATTTCAAATTCTATTGACAATTTAAATCCATTTGAGGAAAAAAGAGATTTTTTTTCAACTTCAATATTATCAGAAAGCACTAATTTACAATTTGATAGCGAAGGAAGAATTTTACTAACTTCAAAATTGATAAAACATGCAAAAATAAAAGAAAGTATAACGTTTGTTGGTTTAGGTAAAACATTCCAAATATGGGAACCAACAATATTTGAAAAATTTAAGGTTAATGCGAGAAAAAAAGCAAATTTAAATCGAGCAAGTCTTAAATGGGAGCAACAATTAAATAAATAACGGGGGATGAAAAAATGACAATTGACTTTAAAACACCAGAAATAAAAGAATTAAGACCACGACTATTAGTAATGGGAGTCGGTGGTGCAGGTGGAAATGCCATAAATGAAATGATCGATAACGGTATGGAAGGTGTTGAATTTATAGCGGTGAATACAGATGCACAAGATTTAAAACATAGTAAAGCAAAGTCGAAAGTTCAAATTGGTTTAAACTTAACAAAAGGACTTGGTGCAGGTGCAAAAATTGATATTGGTCAAGCTGCAGCTGACGAGTCATTAAATGATATAGTAAACATTTTACAGGGTGCAAATATGGTATTTATAGCTGCTGGAATGGGTGGTGGTACAGGAACTGGTGCTGCACATGTAATTGCAAGAGCTGCGAAGGAATTGAATATATTAACAGTTGGAGTAGTTACACTTCCATTTTTGTATGAAGGTCCTTCAAGAATGAAAAGAGCTCAAATTGGACTTGAGGAACTAAGAAAACATGTGGATACAATAATCGTTATACCTAATCAAAATTTATTTAAGATTGCAAACGAACAAACAACTTTTGAAGAATCTTTTAATCTTTCAAATAATGTTCTTATGCATGGTGTGCAAAGTGTGACTGATTTAATGGTTAAGCCTGGTATAATAAATTTGGATTTTGCTGATGTAGAAACTGTAATGGCATCTATGGGTAAAGCTATGATGGGAACAGGTGAGGCTGAAGGTGAAGGTAGGGCTATGAAAGCGACTGAAATGGCAATTAGTAATCCTCTTATTGATGACTATACTCTTAAAGGTGCAAAAGGTTTATTAGTTAATATAACCGGGGGCAAAGATCTAAAATTGTTCGAGGTTGATGAAGTTGTGCATAAGATAAGGTCTGAAGTTGAGGCAGATGCAGAAGTAATAATTGGTGCTATAACAGATACATCTTTAGAGGGTAAAATCAGAGTATCAATCGTAGCAACATCTTTAGATGGACAACAACCAGAGTCAAAATCAGTAATCAACATGGTTCACCGTATTCAAAATCGTAATACAGGTTACTCTGATTTTTCATCAACAAACGGATCAGCTTCATTTAACTTTTCAAATATTGGAATAAATCCAATTTCTCATGGTGCAAACGCTTTAAAACTTGAAAATGAAGTCGTATCTGAAAAATTTGGTGATGCATCAGTAAACGATGTAAATAATCAGTATCACGAGGAGCTTTTAAAAAATCAAGAAGTTGAAAATATTATTGAGGATGCTTCAGCAGATAATGAAACTTCTTTTTCTGAAGAAGCTATTAATGAGTCAGGGTCATACCAAAAAACCTCGAGTAGTTTAAAAGATTTTGGAGTCGATATGGATGAACCAGACTTATTTAGTTCAGAAAATAAAGATCATCAATCTGAGGAACTTTTAAGATCATCAGAAACTGATGAGGAAGATGATTTAGAAATACCAGCATTTTTAAGAAGACAAAAGAATTAATGGTCTTCGAAAAAATAAATGGAAGCCACCATGGTATCGGATGCTCCAAAAAGACATTATCCGGTATTGCTTAATGAAATAATTAGCATTATTACCCCTCGACATGGTGGCACATTTATTGATTGCACTTTTGGACAAGGAAATTATTCCAAAAAAATTTTGGAATTCTCAAATACAAAAGTAATTGCTTTAGATAGAGATATAGATAGTAAAAAAATTGCTGATAAATTAAAAAATATTTTTCCAAATAGAATATTATTCAAAAATTTAAAATTTAGTCAATTAAGTAATCTTAAATTAAAAAATGAAAATATCAAAGGTATCGTTTTCGATCTTGGTTACTCACTATTACAAATGAAAAATGATAAAAAAGGATTATCTTTTAATTCTACTGGAGAATTAAATATGGGATTAGGAATAAATAATTTTTCTGCAAAGGATGTGATAAATAAATTAGACGCAAGAGATATTGAAAAAATATTTAAATATTTTGGTGAAGAGAAAGAAGCAAAAAAAATTGTAAATTTGATAATTAAAGAAAGAGAAAAAAAAGAAATTGATACTCAACTTTTGGTTGATATAATTAAAAAAGCTAAAAGAAAAAAAAATTCTAAAACACATACAGCCACAAAAGTTTTTCAAGCGTTAAGAATTTTTGTAAATAAAGAAATCACTGAATTAATTTATGGATTAATTAATGCAACTCGTATTTTAAAAAAAGATGGAATATTAGCAGTAGTTACTTTTCATTCACTGGAAGATAGAATAGTAAAGTATTTTTTTAAAAGTTTGTCTGAAAAAAAAAGTTTCTCTAGATATCAACCAAAAATAAATCAACCAGAAACTTTATTTTTGAGAAAACAAAAAAAACCGATTGTCCCATCCGAAAAAGAATTAAGAGAAAATATATCATCTCGATCTGCAAAACTTAGATTTGTATCAAAAAAATTTGACTCCTATAAATTTGAAACAGATATCGTAGAAAAATTCAAATTTTTAATAGATATAGAAAATTTAGGAGATAAAATATGAAAAGAATTATTACTGTAACATTCATATTTTCTCTAATTTTATTTACTGCGCTTGTTAAAAATTCAACAAAAAATATTGAGGATGAAATTTTGATAGCACAGGAAAGTTTAGTAGATCTTAATAATGAATTTGAGGATACAAAATTAGAATATGATTATCTGAGTTCAGCTGAAAAATTGCTTGAATATCAATCAATGTATTTCGAACAAGATTTAAGTCAGCAAGACATAGATTTAATACAATTGTTACAAAGATCACCTAAGGGAATAAAAATAAAGAAATTTAAATTTACTACAAATAATGAATAAAAAAAATTTTAATATTTTTTTAGAAGAAACTGAAAATGATTTTGTTTTTAAGAAAAAAAAATCAAATTTGAACATCTCTTTCAATAGAATAAGTTTTATATTTTTCATATTTTTTTTAATAACATCAATCTATACTATTCACTTGATGCACCTCGGTTCTAGACAAAATATTGATTTGGCAGTTGGTGAAATTAAAAAAAATTTTAACAAACTTTATAGGGCCGATATAATTGATAGAAATGGTAGATATTTGGTTAAAACAGTAAGCACTATTGATATAGGAATAAGCAGTAAGCAAGTTATTAATAAAGAAAAACTATTAATAAATTTAAAATATATTTTTCCTAATAAGAATTATGATCTTATAAAAGAAAAATTATACAATAAGAAATTCTTTTATTTTGAAAAAAAAATTTCTGAAGAAAATTATGAAAAAATTATGCAACTTGGTGATAAATCTATCCAGCCAGAGGAAAAATTAATAAGAATTTACCCTGAAAAAAATTTATTTAGTCATGTAATTGGTCAAATCAATGATGATAATATTGGTATTTCAGGATTAGAGAAATCTTTAGATGAAAAACTTAAGATCTCAAAAAATCCAATACAACTAACTGTTGATCAAGATATCCAATATCTAATTAGAAAACAGTTGTTAAGATTTAATAAAATTTTCAAAACTAAAGGCAGTGCAGCAATTTTAATGAATGTAAATAATGGAGAAATTATATCACTAGTTTCTTTGCCAGATTTCGATCCAAATGAAAGAATAGATATTAGTGACGCTAGTTTAATTAATAGAGCAACGAAGGGTGTTTATGAACTTGGTTCAGTTTTTAAAACTTTTACATTGGCTGCTGCATTAAACGAACAATTAGTTGAACCAATGACAGAATTTGTTGATTTACCTAAATCTCTACGTTGTGCTGGATTTAATATAAAAGAATATGATGAGAAAATACCATCAACACTTTCGGCAGAACAAATTCTTATTCGCTCAGGTAATATAGGCTCAGTGCGAATAGGCCAGTTAGTTGGCATAGAAAAATTTAGATCTTTCTTATTTAAAATTGGAATTTTGGGTAAAATTGATTTTGATATTGAGGAAGTTGGAAAACCTTTAGAATTTAATTGGGGTAAATGTAAGTTAGCAACTGCTTCGTATGGACATGGTGTAACTACCACATTAATACAACTAGTTAAGGCATATTCTATACTTGTCAATGGTGGTTATAATATTAAACCAACGTTAGTTAAAAAAGAAAAATATTTGCAAAAAGAAAAAATTTTAAATCATAATATCTCAAAAAAAATTTTATCAATTTTGAGAAAAATAGTAACAACAAAAGAGGGAACAGCATCATTAGCTAATGTGGATGGATATGAAATTGGAGGAAAAACTGGTACTGCTCAAAAAAGTACCCTAGGAGGTTATTCGAAAAATAAAATTAATACCTTTGTTTCAGTATTTCCAACATCTAAACCTAAATTTGTTCTTGGTGTGATGTTGGATGAACCGAAGGGAAATGAGAATTATGTTTACAGCTATAGAGATGGATCAAACATAAAGTATAAAGGTACTCCATATAATACAGCTGGCTGGACAACTGTAGAAGTAACAGGTCAAATTGTTGAAAAAATTGGGCCTATTTTAGCCACAAAATACAGTGATGTTGATTAATATATGTATCTAAAAGATTTTATTCCAAAAATTAATAAAAAATATAAAAAATATTTCTTTTCGGGTGTTGCTTCTGATAGTGCCAAAGTAAAAAAAAATGATATTTTTTTTGCCATAAAAGGTAGTAACTATGATGGAAACAATTTTATATTTGAAGCATTAAGAAAAGGAGCAAAATTAATTATTTCTGAAAAGAAAACTTTTAATGATAAAAAAAATATACCATTTCATCAAACAAATAATGTTAGAAAATTACTTTCGGAGATTTCTTTTAAGATTTCGAGGGTAAAACCAAAAAATATTATTGCAATTACAGGCACCAACGGTAAATCTTCTATTGCAGATTTCTATTATCAAATATTAAACTTTAATAAAAAAAAAGTTTCATCAATTGGGACTTTAGGAGTTAAGTATACAAATAATACTATTCATCTATCTAATACAACTCTTGATCCAATTAAATTAGCATTTTTTTTAAAAAAACTTAAAAATAAAAAAATAAATAATATAATCTTAGAAGCATCTAGCCATGGTCTTAAACAAAATAGACTTGATGGATTATTATTTGATACTGGTATATTTACAAATTTATCTCATGATCATTTAGATTATCACAAAACTTTAAAAGACTATTTTAATTCTAAATTATATTTATTTAAAAATTTGATGAAAAAAAAAGGTAACATAATTACTGATGCTAAAATACCTCAAATTAAAAGAATAAAAAATATTTGTTTTAAAAGAAATTTAAATTTAAATCTTATTTTTGATAAACACAGAGGTATTGATTTAATTTCACATAGATTTGATAATGAAAAGCAAATCTTAAAAATAAGTTTTAAAAATAAAATTTATTCAATCAAATTAAACTTAATTGGAAAGATACAAATTAAAAATATTCTAATGGCAATGATAGCTGCATACAAAAGTAATATTAAATTTAAGAATATAATAAAAATTATGGATAAGATTAAATCTGTTGAAGGAAGATTAGAAAAAATTGGAAGGATCAAAAATAATAGTAAAGTAATTTTAGATTACGCTCATACACCAGAAGCCTTAGAATTGGCTTTAACAAACCTCAAAGAGCAGTTTCCAAATAGTAATGTTTGTTTGGTTTTCGGATGTGGTGGAGATAGAGATTTGAAAAAAAGATCATTAATGGGAAAAATTTCAGAAAAATATTCAGACAGGATTTATTTAACTGATGATAACCCGAGATATGAAAGTCCTTCAAAAATAAGAAAAGATATTAAAAAAGGAATTAAAAAACTTAAAATTAAGGAAATTCCATGTAGAAAAAAAGCAATTCATACTGCAATACAAAGTTTAAATACAGGAGATTTATTATTAATTGCTGGAAAAGGTCATGAAAAAATCCAAGACTATGGGGACAAGAAATTTTTTTTTTCAGATAAAAAAATTATTTTAGATTCAATTAAAAAAAAAAATAATTCTCTATCAGAAAACTTAAAGATTAATATTATTAGAGAACAATCTAATAAGAATATTCTTAAAAGTTTAAAAATAAAAAATATATCAATCAATTCCAAAACAATAAAAAAAGATGAAATTTTTTTTGCGATAAAAGGTAAAAAAAAAGATGGAAACAACTTTATCAATGAAGCTCTAAAAAAAAAGGCATCGTTGGCAATAGTTAGCAAGTTAAGTAAAAATAATTCACTCTCAAAACAAATTAGAGTAAAGGATACTTTAAATTTTTTAATAAAATGCTCAAATATCTATAGAAAAAACCTAAACACTAAAATCATAGCTATTACCGGTAGTTGTGGAAAAACAACATTAAAAGAAATGATGGGCTCAATTTTAGGTAAAATTACAAAAACCTCTTATTCACCCGCGTCCTTCAATAATAAGTATGGTGTCCCTCTAAGCTTATTTAGTCTGAAACAAACAGACGATTTTGGGGTTTTAGAAGTTGGAATGGATAAAAAAGGTGAGATTGATTTCTTATCAAAAATTATAAAACCAGATTTAGGAATAATTACAAATATTAGTTATGCACATTCTAAAAACTTTAATAACATAAAGGGTATTGCTGATGCAAAAGCTGAAATGATACATAATATAAAACAAAACGGGACTATTATTTTAAATGGTGATGATAACTTCTTTAATTATCATAAAAATATTGGATTAAAAAAAAAATTAAGAGTTTTGTCTTTTGGAATTAATAACAAATTTTCATCAACAAAATTGATTAAGGTAAAGAGAGTTAAAAATAGGTTTCAACTTTTGGTTAAAGTTGAAAATAAAAATTATATTTTTTATTCTAATAATGATAATAAAAGCAATATATATAATATACTGGCTTCTATTACTGTAATTAATATATTTTATGACCTGAATAAGATTAACAATCATATTTTTTTAAAATTTAGATCACCAAAAGGTAGAGGTGATATTTCAAAAATTAGAATTAAAAATAAGAATATTTACCTAGTTGATGAAACTTATAATTCAAATCCATTGTCATTAAAAACTGCGATTGAAAATTTTGATAAGACATCAAAAAAAAAAATCAGTAAATTTTTAGTGCTTGGTGATATGCTTGAACTTGGTAAATATTCAATAAACCAGCATAAATTAATTTCAAAAGATATTAACAAATCTAAAATTCATAAAGTTTATGTTCATGGTAAATTTGTAAAAGAAACATTCAAATATTTAAAAAAAAGTAAAAAAGCTAGAATTTTGAAAAAAAAGTCAGAAGTAATTGATTTGATTGATAAAGATATGAAAAATAATGATTATTTAATGATCAAAGGTTCAAATGCGACTGGATTTCATAAAATTACCAACATCTTAAAGCAAGGTAAATATAATGTTATATGAGTTTTTACTAAACTATATTGAGTTATTTTCTTTTTTAAATGTATTTAAATATATTACATTTAGGACAGGTTTAGCAGTATTTACATCTTTGGTTATTGTTTTAATAATTGGTGGACCTTTCATAAGATTTTTTTCAAATAGAAAAATTTTAAATCCAATTAGGGAAGATGGACCATCAGACCATATTGTAAAAAAAATTGGAACACCTACTATGGGCGGAGTAATAATTTTAACAGGCCTTTTAGTGTCTGTATTTTTATGGGGAAATCTAAAAAATATATATGTTTTGTTTTGTCTTTACATAGTTGTTTCATTTGGTTTATTAGGCGCTTTAGATGATTATAAAAAAATTAAAAATGGTAATTCATCTGGAGTTTCATTTAAATTTAAAATAATTACCCAAATTATTTTGGCAATAATAGGATTAATGATTTTAACTATGTTTATAGACTATCAAGAATTAAGAAATTTATATTTTCCATTTTTTAAAAATTTGATAATTAATTTAGGTTGGTTTTTTATACCTTTTTCTGTATTTGTAATTGTTGGCTCATCAAACGCTGTTAATTTAACTGATGGCTTAGATGGACTTGCTACAGTGCCAGTAATATTAGTAGCTGGATGTTTTGCATTTATAAGTTATGTTACTGGTAATATTGTTTTTTCAGACTACTTACAAATTACATACATAGAGGGCACAGGTGAAATTGCAATTTTTTGTGGTGCAGTAATAGGTGCATGCCTAGGTTTTTTATGGTTTAACGCTCCTCCAGCAAAAATTTTCATGGGAGATACTGGATCTTTATCTTTAGGAGGATCTTTAGGTGCAGTTGGAATAATCACTAAGCATGAAATTGTTTTAGCAATCACTGGAGGATTATTTGTATTAGAGGCTTTTTCAGTAATGGTTCAAGTAATTTCTTTTAAATTGACTGGTAAAAGAATTTTTAAAATGGCGCCTATACATCATCACTTTGAAAAAAAAGGTTGGCCTGAATCTACAGTGGTAATAAGATTTTGGATCATATCAATTATATTAGCAATGATCGGGCTCGCTACTCTTAAATTAAGGTAATGAAAAAAAATTCAAATAATTTTTTTAAAAAAAAGGTATTGATTTACGGTTTAGGTAAAACTGGTTTATCAACTTACGATTATCTTAAAAAAAAAAATATTGTTTTTTTATATGACGATTTTAAAAAGATTTTAAAAAATAGTATAGACTATAGATCAATTTTAAAAACTAATTTTGATTACATAATTATTAGTCCTGGTATAGATATTCATAAATGTAAATTATCCAAATTTTTAAAAAAGAACTTTAATAAAATTTATTCTGATTTAGATGTATTTTACTCATCTTATAAAAACGATTGTATCACAATTACAGGAACCAATGGGAAATCAACAACATGTCAATTAATATATGAAATTTTATTAGCAAATAAATATGACGTTAGATTAGTTGGAAATATAGGTAATCCAATTTTATCCGCGAAAAAAATAAAGCCAAACACAATTTTTGTAGTTGAAGCCTCATCATATCAATTGGAGTATAGCAGAGTCTTTAAATCAAAATACTCTGCTATTTTGAACATTTCCGCAGATCATATTGAAAGACACAAAACACTTTTAAAATATATTAAGGCAAAATTTAAACTATTTAAAAATCAATCAAAAAAATCATTAGGTTTTGTTAAAAAAGATGACTTATTAATTAGAAATTTTTTAAAAAGAAAAAAATTTAATTGTAAGATTATAAAAGTTAACACTAATTTGAATAATAGAATTTTTGATAAAATAAATAATGATTATTTTTTAACTGAAGCAAATAAAGAAAATTTATTATTTACTTTAGCAATTTTGCAAAATTTTAGACTGAAAAAAAATCAGATATTAAGACCAATTCAAAAATTTAAAGGGCTTAAATATCGTCAACAAATTGTTTTTAAAAATTCGAAAATGATTATTATAAATGACTCAAAATCCACAAGTTTCTCTTCATCATTGGGAATTTTAAAAAGAAATGAAAAAATTTATTGGATACTAGGAGGTATTTTTAAAAAGGGAGACAAATTTTATTTACCCAAAAAATTTCATAAAAATATAAAAGCTTTTATATTTGGAAGAAATAAAACTTTTTTTAACAATCAATTGAAAAATAAGATTGAATTTGAAAATTTCAAAAATTTGAAAGATGCATTCAAAAAAGTTTTATTTGTTTCAAAGCAAAATTCTACTCACAAAATTATATTATTTAGTCCATGTGCAGCATCTTTTGATAGTTTTAAAAATTTTGAGGAAAGGGGATTATATTTTAATAGATTAGTTAAAAAGTATCTGAATGTTTAATAAATCAATAATATTTAGTTTATATTATCAATGGTGGAAGAATATTGATAAGTTCATTTTTTCTCTAATCATGCTATTGTTTTTGATAGGTCTTTTCTTTTCATTAGTTTCAACCTCATTAATTGTATCTGATAAATTAAATACAAATGATTATTCTTTTTTTTTTAGACATTTAACTTTTATCATTTTAGGTTTAGGTTTAATTTTTATTTTTTCATCTATTAACCAAGATAAATTATTTAAGATTTCATTTATAATTTTCATATTTTCAGTTATTTTTCTAATTTTAGTTCCAATACTTGGCATAGAAGTAAAGGGATCAAAAAGATGGATCGATTTAAAATTTTTACCAAGATTTCAACCAATAGAGTTAGTAAAACCTTTTTTAATCGTATTTATTAGTATGATTTTGAGTAATGAAAAATACAAAAATATCTATCTTAAATATTTATTGTCATTTTTAGTAACATCAATGATTGTCGTGTTGTTAGCAAACCAACCTGATATAGGTCAAACTTTACTAGTTTTATTTACTTGGTCAGTTCTTATATTTATTTCAGGAATAAATATTGGATTTTTAATATTATTTTTTTCAGCATTATTTCTTTCATTTTCATACATGATTATTTTTTTACCTAAATTCCTTTATATTAAAAAAAGATTACTATCTTTTTTTGACACAGAAACTGGAACACATAATTTTCAATCAGATAAAGCAATAGACTCAATAATAAGTGGAGGTTTTTTTGGAAAAGGTATAGGTGAGGGCACATTAAAAAATAGAGTGCCCGAGGCTCATACAGATTATATAATTTCTGTTATTTCTGAGGAATTTGGTATCGTTGCTATAGTTTTGATCCTATTATTATTTTTAATTTTTATTTATTCTGTTTTTAAAAAAGTAAGTAAAGAAATTGATGAAAGAATAAAATTAATTTTAGTAGGAAGTATAAGCCTTATTTTAATGCAAGTAATGATTCATGTCGGGGTAAATATTAGACTATTTCCAACAACCGGGATGACACTTCCTTTCATAAGTTATGGTGGATCATCTATTGTGAGTATTTCAATATTGTCTGGTATAATTTTAAATTTAACAAAAAGAAATATTAACTAATATGCTACAAAAAATTTTGATTTCCACAGGAGGATCAGGTGGACACGTTATACCTGCAAAAATTCTTTATGAACATCTTTACCAAAATATGGAAATAATTATTTCTAGTGATAAAAGAGGATGTAGATTTTTAGAAAATGATTTGTATAATATTGAAATTATAAATACACCAAGACTAAATAATTTTTTTTTATTACCAATAAATTTTTTAAAGATTTTTTTTCTTAACAATAAAGTCTATAATTTTTCTTAAAAGAGAGAAAGTAACTATACTTTTCTCTACCGGTGGATATATGTCATTACCCTTAGTTTTGGCAGGAAGATTACTTAATTTGAAAATTTTTTTACTAGAACCAAATTTAGTTCTTGGAAGAGCAAATAAATTTTTTTTAAACTCATGCAAAAAAATTTTTTGTTATACAAATAAAATTAAGAATTTTCCTGATAGATATAAAGATAAAATTGTAATTATAAATCCATTAGTTAGAAAGGAATTTTATAAAAGTAGCATTGTTAGTACTAATAATAATAAATTTACCATACTTGTTATTGGTGGCAGTCAAGGAGCGGGTATATTTGATAATAAATTAAAGCATTTAATTGCTAATCTTTCAAATGAATTTTTAATTAAGATCATTCAACAGACAAATGAAAAAAATATTTCTAATTTAAAAAAATTTTATTCAGATTTAAATATAGATAACTTTATATTTAAATATGAAAAAGATTTAATTAATAAAATAGTTGAGTCTGATATTTGTATTACTAGAGCTGGAGCCTCATCTTTAGCTGAATTATCAATTCTTAATACTCCTTTCATTACTGTGCCATTGCCATTATCAAAAGATAATCATCAATTTGAAAATGCAAATTTTTATAAAGATAAACAGTGTTGTTGGATAATTGATCAAAGTCTTTTTGATGAGAAAATAGAGGGTCTTTTAAGAAGCATAATTAAAGAGAAAACAATTTTATCAGAAAAAAAGGAAATCCTTAAAAAATTAAATTACCAAAATACTTGGATTAATGTTAATCAAAAAATCAGAGATATAATTTATGAAAATTGAATTAGCAAAAAAAGAAATTATCCATTTTGTTGGAATTGGTGGAATTGGTATGAGTAGTTTATCCCTCATAATGAATGGTAAAGGGTTCAAAGTGCAAGGTAGTGATATTTCTTTAAACAAGAATATTGAAAGATTAAAAAAAGAAAAAATAAAAATTTTTATTAATCATAAGAAACAAAACTTAAATAATGCTACTATCGTAGTAGTTTCATCTGCGATTAAAAATAATAATCCAGAACTGATTGAGGCAAAAAGAAAAAATTTACCCATAATCAAAAGAGGTAAAATGTTAGCACACATAGTCTCATTAACAAAAAATATTGTTGTTGTTGGTTCTCATGGAAAAACAACTACTACTTCTTTAATTGCAACAATTTTTCAAAAAACAAAACTAGATCCCACAATAATTAATGGTGGAGTAATTAATTCTTTAAGAAATTCTGCAAAGTTAGGTAAAAGTGATTGGTCGATTTTAGAGGCTGACGAGTCAGATGGAAGTTTTGTACACATACCGCCTACTTATTCAATAATAACAAATATTGATAGAGAACATATGGATTACTACAGATCTATGAATGATTTAAAAGATTATTTTACTGAATTTGTCAATAAAGTTCCATCATTTGGAAAATCATTTATTTGTATGGATGATAAATTTACTTACAGTTTTGTTAAAAATTTGAGTAATAAAAATTTTTATACTTATGGAACAAATCCAAAATCAAATTTTTTAATAAAAAATATAATACAAAAAAAAAATTTAACTGAATTTGATTTACTTGTAAATTTACCAAATAAAAAGAGTGAAAAAATAAGTAAGATTAAAATTCCTTTATTAGGTATCCATAATATTCGAAACTCGGTTGCGGCAGCGGCAGTTTCTATGACTGTGGGTATATCTATTAAAGACATAAAAAATGCACTATTAAAATTTGCAGGAGTTCAGAGAAGATTCAATAAAATTTTTTCATATAGAAATGTGGATTATTTTGATGATTATGCACATCACCCTACTGAAATTAAATTTGTTTTAGATGGAGTTAGTAAAGTATATAATGATTATGAAAAAATTTGTATTTTCCAACCACATAGAATTTCAAGGCTTAAAGATTTAAGAAAAGAATTTTCTATTGCTTTTAAAGAAGCTGATACTGTAGTTTTATGTCCAATATATACTGCTGGAGAAAAAATTAAATTAGGTTTCAATTATTTGAATTTTGCAAAAGAAATTGTAAGAAATTCAAGCGTAAAATTATTTTTAGTAAATAACAAAATAGAATTGGCAAAGTTTTTAAAAAATAACATGTACGGAAAAAAAATTGTAATTGGAATGGGAGCAGGAACAATTTCAAGCTGGATGAGAGAACTTCCAAAATTAATGAAATGAATATAGATTACAAAAAAGAATTACTAAATCAATTTGGATCAAATGTTTTTTTTGATTATGATCTCAAGAAGAAAAACTGGTTTAATATTGGAGGAAAATCAAAAATTTTTTATAAAGCTTATTCATTAAAGGAATTAATTAATTTTATAAAAAAGATAAATAAAAAAGAAAAGATTTTTGTTCTAGGTGCTGGTTCTAATATCCTAATTTCAGATGATTTATTTGATGGAGTTGTAATAAAATTAGGTAAAAATTTTAACAATATCTCATTACTTGGAGAAGATATTATTGTTGCTGGAAGTTCTGTATTAGACAAAGCTCTATCTGATTTTGCAATTGAAAATGAACTAGGTGGTTTTGAGTTTTTGTCTTGCATTCCAGGAACGATAGGTGGCGGAATAAAAATGAATGCTGGATGTTTTGGTAAAGAATTTAAAGATATTTTAGTATCTGTTCAAGCTATAGATGAATCAGGAAATATTATTACCATTCCATCAAAAAAAATTGAATTTGGGTATAGGAAAAATAACTTACCTAATAATCTTATTTTTTTAAGTGCATCCTTTAAAGGTACCAAAGATAAAAGACAGAAGATAATTGATATAACAAATGAATTAAAAACTGAAAAAGATAAAAATCAACCAACCAGAATTAAAACCAGTGGAAGTACATTTAAGAATCCAATTTCACAGACAAAAAAAAAAGTTTGGGAACTTATAAAAGAGTCAGTTCCTCTAGACAAAGAATTTGGCGATGCATGTATTTCGAATAAGCACTGTAATTTTTTTGTTAATAAAGGAAATGCCACATTTAATGATATGGTAAAATTAATCGATTTTGTATCCAAAAAGGTTTTTGAAAAAACTGGAATTAGTTTAGAAAAAGAAATTAAAATATTAAAATAAATTGAAAAAAAAAGTATTAATCATATCTGGCGGTATATCAAAAGAGAGAGCCATAAGTTTGGATACCGGAAAGCAAGTTGCCAAAGAGTTGATCAAGGCAGGATATCTTGTAAAAATTACTGAACCCTCATCTGAATTAATTGATATTATAAAATCATACAAACCTTCAACCATTTTTAATGCACTACACGGTCAGTTTGGAGAAGATGGTTATATACAGACTATTTTAGAAAGTGTTAGAGTCCCATATACACATTCTGGAGTTATTTCATCAGCAATAGCAATGGACAAAATCTTATCTAAAAAGATCTTTATAGAAAATAATATAAGTACACCAAAGTATATTTTGTATTCATTTGATAAAACAAAATTGACATTAATAAAATCAATTAAAAAAAGGTTAAAATTCCCAGTCGTAATTAAGCCAATAAATGAAGGTTCAAGTGTGAATGTCTTTATATGTAATAAAAAAAATATTTTCAAAAAAATAAATCTTTTAAAGAATTATAAAAAAATTTTAATTGAAGAATTTATACCAGGCAGAGAAATTCAGGCTGCAATAATTGGAAAAAAAAAACTTGGTGCTATAGAGCTTAAACCAAAAAGAAAATTTTATGATTATCAAGCTAAATATAATCCTAAAGCTAATACACAACATTTAATACCTGTAAATCTCTCAAAAAAAAAATACAAAGAACTTATGGATTTAGCATTTAAAGCACATCAACTAATTAAATGTAGAGGTGTAACAAGGTCCGATTTTAAATTTTTTAACAACAAATTTTATTTATTAGAAATTAATACCCAACCTGGTATGACAAAACTTTCATTAGTACCAGAAATAGCAGCATACCATGGAATTAGTTTTATTAATTTAATCAAGTTCATATTAAAAGATGCTTCTACGAATAAATAAAAAGATATTTTTTTACTTTTTTTTATTTATCTTTCTAGGTACTTTGAATAATAAGAATTTTTATAATTTCGAATTACCTAAAATAAATAAAATTGACGTAATTGGACTTGATAAAAAACAAAAAAAGGAATTATTAGAGAAATTAAATTTTGTAAAACTTAATAATTTATTCTTTTTAGATGACGAACAAATAATAAAAATATTAGACTCAATAAATTTGATAGATGAATATTTTGTATTTAAAAAATATCCATCATCATTGAAAATTGAAACTATCAAGGTTCAATCATTAGCTTATACAAAAAAAAAGGGAAATATTTTTATTTTAGGATCAAACGGAAAATTACTTAAAAACGTAAATAAAAATTTAAATATTCCATTTATTTTTGGTGATTTTGAAAATGAGAATTTCTTTAAATTGAAAAAAACTATACAAGAATCAAAGCTAAATTATTCTAATATTAGAAATTTATACTCATTTAAATCAGGAAGATGGGATATAGAAACATTATCAGGCATTTTGATTAAGTTGCCAATTAATGAAACAAAAAAAAATTTAGATTTTTGTTTTGAAATTTTAAATGATGATAGATTTAAAGATGTAAAAATGATTGATCTACGCCAAAATCAGAAATTAATAATTAATGAATAATACTTTTCAAAGCTTTTTATATGTAGGTCCAAAAAAACTAATTATTTCAATTAATGACGAGTTTACTTTTAAAGAATACTTTAAAAAAGAAAAATTAATCGATAATTTTTCTGATGAAATAATGCTAAAAAATATATCTAAATTTTTAGATGAAAATATTTATTTTATAGAAAAAAATCTGAATAATTTCATAAAAAAAATTTTTTTAATCATTGATTATCAAGATTTTTTAACAATAGAAATTTCTATTAAAAAGAAAAATTATAATCAATTACTAATAAAAAAAAACTTGAAGCACCCATTAAAAGAAGCCAAGGAAGAATGTAAAAAGACATTTGATGAAAAAAAAATTATTCATACAATTATAGAAAATTATAACATTGATAATAAAGATTATTCATATTTACCAAAAAATATTAAATGTGATAATTTTTCTTTAGATATTAAATTTATTTGTATAAAAATTAGTTTTTTACAAAAGCTACAACAAATTTTTAAAAAGTATCAAATTTCTATTAACAGAGTTATTTGTGCAGGGTATGTTAGGAATTTTTTTCCTCAAAACGATCATAATATTATAAAAAATTCTAAAGAAATAATTAATGGTTGTAACGAAAATGAGGTTCAATTTACTATCAAATCTCAAGGAAATGTTGGTTTTTTTGAGAGATTTTTCAAGTTATTTAGTTAATTTGTATTTTATAGTAACATTTGTTGTTTTTATAAAAATATGATTCAGCATTAAATATAAGCGTGTCATATTTAAATCAAAAAACCGTTAAAAAGCCAGTCCATTTCAGTGGTATAGGTTTACATACTGGAAATTTTATTAAAATTTGTATTAAACCCTCAAGTCCGAACTCTGGGATTGTTTTTAAAAGAGTAGATTTAAAAAATAATAACTTAATATATCCAAATTTTTCAAACGTAAGTGATACATTTTTAAATACAACTATTTCTAATGAATATGGTGTGAGGATTTCAACCATTGAACATCTTATGGGGGCTTTATTCGGATTGGGAATCGATAATGCACTTATCGAAATAGATAATAATGAAGTTCCTATTTTAGATGGTTCTGCAAAAGAATTTATTGAGAAAATACTTTTGACAGGTTTTGAAAAAAGTGAAGCTCCAATTAAAATAATCAAGATTAATAAAAAAGTTAAATTTAATGATGGTCAAAGATTTATATCAATTGAACCATCAATATTAAGTTTAGATATAAATTTTCAGTTAAAATATAGTTCTAAATTAATTGGAAATCAAAAAAATAAGATTAATGTATATGAAGATGATTTACATGAAGTGTTTAACTCTAGAACATTTTGTTTGTTTGAAGATGTTGAAAAAATAAAAAAAAGCGGATTTGCTAAAGGTGGAAGCCTTGATAATGCGATAGTAATAAAAAATGATAAAATTTTAAATGAAAAAGGATTAAGAAACCCTAAGGAATTCGTAAATCATAAAATCCTTGATTGTATTGGAGATCTTTATACCTCTGGATTTAGAATGATAGGTTCAGTAGTTTGCTCTCAGGGAGGTCATTATTTGACAAATCAATTGTTAAGAAAGGTATTCGAAAACAAGGAAAATTTTTCAATTATTGAAATTCAAGAAAGAAATCTTCCTCATACTCTTATTAAGAAAAATTTCTTAAAAAATATTGCATAATTAATAGAGAGTTTTTTAAAAGTCTGATAAATCTAATTATCACGATGATTAAAATTTTTTTGTTATTGATATTATTTTTTAATTTTTCTTGCTCTAAAGAAGTCTCAAAAAATACTGAAATTAAAGAAAAAAGTATCGAATTACAGGTTATGGAAACTTATAATGAGGGTCTTAGAGAACTGGAAGCGGGAGATGTTTTATTTGCTGCAAAAAAGTTTAATGAAGTTGAAATTATGTTTCCACAATCAGAGTGGGCTCCTAAGTCAACTTTAATGGCTGCTTATGCGTATTATTCTCAAGATTATTACTATGATACAATTGAAGAGTTAAAAATCTTTTTAAGAAAATATCCAAAGCATAAAGATATTGATTATGCACATTATTTGATGGCACTTGCTTATTATGAACAAATAGTGGATGAAAAAAAAGATCTTAATTCAATTGTTTTATCTAAAAATAAATTTGAATTTATAATTAATACTTTCCCAGAAACTGACTATGCATTGGACTCAAAATTTAAACTTGATTTAATTAACGATATTTTAGCATCTAAAGAAATGTATTTAGGTAGATATTATTTTGAAAAAAGAAAATGGATACCAGCAATTAATAGATTTAGAAAAGTAGTTGATGAATTTAATAGAACTATTTATATTGAAGAGGCGCTCCATCGGTTAGTAGAGGTTTATTATACCCTAGGATTAGTTGATGAAGCAGAAAAATACGCTAATTTATTAGGTTACAATTATCAATCATCTGAATGGTATAAAAAATCATATAGTGTTTTTAATGAGCTTTATGCAAAAAATTTAAAAAAAAATAAGAGAAAGAAAGAAGGCTTGATTAAAAGAAAATTTAAATCTCTTTTTGAATAAAATGAATAATAAAAAAATTGAAAAGAAATATAATAAAAAAATAAAGGAGTTAATTAGATTTAATAAATTATATTACGATAAAAGTAATCCAGCTGTTGATGATAATCAGTATGATGAGCTTAAAAAGGAGATTTTATCTTTAGAAAAAAAGTACAAATTTCTAAAGAATGAAAACTCTCCATTAAAAATCGTTGGATACAAACCATCAAAAAATTTTAAGAAAGTTATTCATAGAGTTCCAATGCTTTCATTAGCAAACGCATTTGATGAAAAAGATTTAAAAAATTTTGAAAAAAGAATGATTAATTACTTAAATCTTGAAAATGATTTTAAGATAGAATTTAGTGCTGAACCAAAAATTGATGGAATTTCAGCATCACTAACTTATAAAAATGGAAAATTGATTACAGGGTTATCTAGAGGAGATGGATCACAAGGAGAAGATATCACAGAGAACTTAAAAACTATTAAAGATATTCCACATTTAGTTAAAGCAAAAGATTTTCCAGATGAAATTGATATCAGGGGAGAAGTTTACATTCAAAACAGTGACTTTAAAAAGTTTGATACAAAATTTGCTAATCCGAGAAACGCAGCCTCAGGTTCATTGAGACAAAAAAATTCAGAGGAGACTAAAAAAATTCCCTTAAAATTTATTGCCTATACTTTTGGATATGCAAAAGATTTATCAATTAACACTCAATCAGAATATTTGAAAAAATTAGGTCAATGGGGTTTTAAATTAAATCCATTTAATAAAACAATTACTGGAATTAATAATTTGCTTAAAAATCATGATGAAGTTGAAAAAAAAAGAAAAGATTTAGACTTTGATATTGATGGAATCGTGTACAAGGTAAATCAATTTAAATTACAAAAAAGATTAGGGTCTGTTGCGAATGCTCCAAGATGGGCAATTGCACATAAATTTTCAGCAAATTACGGAATTTCGGAAATAATGAACATCGAAATTCAAATTGGAAGGACTGGAGCTTTAACACCCGTTGCAAAAATAAAACCAATTAATATTGGTGGAGTTTTAGTTTCTAATGCGACTTTACATAATGAAGATGAAATTAAAAGAAAAGACATAAGAATAGGAGATATAGTTAAAATTGAGAGAGCAGGAGATGTAATTCCTCATGTAGTTTCAGTTGATATAGATAAAAGAAAGGAAAAATCCAAAAAATTCGTCTTTCCGCAAAAGTGTCCGTGTGGTTTTGATACTATTAAAGAATTTAATAACATTACAAAAAAATTTGATGCAGTGAGAAGATGTCCGGATAGAGGTTTTGATTGTGATAAAATTGCAAAAGAAAGGTTAAAACACTTTGTTTCAAAAGAAGCTTTTAATATTGATGGTTTAGGTAAAAAGATCGTCGAGAATTTTTGGGAACTAAAATTAATCAGACTCCCCCAGGATATATTTAATTTAGATTATAATAAAATTGAAAAAATGGAAGGTTGGGGAAGACAATCAGTTTCAAATTTAAAATATTCAATTGATACAAAAAAAAAAATATCATTTGATAGATTTATTTATTCTTTAGGGATAAGACACATAGGTCTAGAAAGTGCAAAATTGATATCTAAAAATTTGAAAAAGTTTAAAAATTTTCTCAAGATTTCAGATCAAAAAAAATTATATGAACTATCAAATATTGACGGAATAGGAGATACCCAAATATGCTCAATTGAAAATTTTTTTTCAAACAAAACAAACTTAAAAGTTCTCAATGAACTTAAAAAAGTCTTAATTATTGATGATGCAATTGTTGATAAAAATGATGGGTTGCTAAGCAATAAAACGTTTATGTTAACTGGAAAACTTGAGGGCATGAGTAGATCAGAGGCAAAATCTTTGATAGAGAAAAATTCTGGATCAATAATAAGTAATGTTTCAAAAAAACTAGATTATTTAATTATTGGAAATAAACCCACAAAAAGGAAAATAGATGCAGCTAAAGAATTAAATATAAAAATTTTAAATCAAAATGAGTGGCTGCAATTATTAAATAAAACTAGCTAACCATTTTTTTTCATTTTTGTTTAAATATTTTGATATTTTTTTATAAACATTTAAATGATATTTAAATAAATAACTCACCTCTTCATTATTGAGTTCATTAAAGTCTATTAAATCTTTTTCGATTGGAGCTAATGTAAGGTTTTCAAAAAATAAATTTTTTCCATTTTTTTTAACATACATGAGGTTTTCTATTCTTATTCCGAATTTTCCTTTTTTGTAAAAGCCAGGCTCATTACTTAAAATCATACCTTCTTGAAGCTTAACTTGATTAAATCTTGATATTGACTGAGGACCTTCATGAACATTTAGATAAAAACCTACACCATGACCTGTCCCATGTTCATAATCTAAGTTATCTTTTCTTAGAAATTTTCTTGCTTGAGTATCTATCAATTTACCGTTGTGATGAGTTTTAAGATCACATTGTGCAACTGCGATATGACCTTTTAAAACTTTAGTAAAAATATTTTTGATAGACTTTTTTGGTTTAGAAAAACAAATCGTTCTTGTAACATCTGTA